>JBIJDQ010000055.1:0-9032 GCA_044344025.1 Rhodoferax sp. | reverse complement strand
CCGACTGGTGGGCGCAGAGGCCTTGTTACGCTGGCAAGTGAATGGTCAACACATTTCACCGGTGCAGTTCATTCCCGTGGCAGAAGCCAGCGGTCTTATCATTCCGATTGGCGAATGGGTGATATCAACCGCCATCGCCCAGGCTGCCACATGGCGCCAGCAGTTCGGCCAAACACCCCGCATTGCCATCAACCTGTCACCACGCCAGTTGGCAGGGCAGAAGTTAGCGCGTTTTGTACTCGACAACCTGGCGCACTGGCAGCTGCCTACTGATGCCATCGAGCTGGAAATCACCGAGTCCATTCTTCTCAGCCCAGAAGGCGACGGCATTGACGAGCTAAGAAGCCTTCATGCCCAAGGCCTGCGCCTGTCGCTTGATGATTTTGGCACCGGCTACTCGTCGCTTTCCTACCTCCAACGTTTGCCAATTGACGTTCTGAAAATTGACCGCTCCTTCATCACCCCGCTTGGAACCGACCAAGCCAATGCCATTGTTCGGGCCATTGTGGCCATGGCACACAGCCTGAGTTTGAGGGTTGTGGCTGAAGGCGTAGAAACCATGCAGCAGCTGTCCGTCTTGCGGGTGCTTGGCTGCGATGTCGCCCAAGGCTACTACTACAGCCAACCCTTGCCTGCCAAAATGTTCATGGAAAGCCAGCTCTGCCAACCCCCACACCTGTAACACCGGTCAGTTCCTTGCGCCAGATTCCCGTGGGGGTCTGGGCCTTGGGTGTTGTCAGCATGCTGATGGACATCTCCTCTGAAATGGTGCACAGCCTGCTGCCCATGTTCTTGATCACCACGCTGGGTGCCAGTGCCCTGACCGTTGGCCTCATTGAAGGGCTGGCGGAGTCCACTGCGTTGATTGTGAAAGTGTTCTCCGGTGCCTTGAGCGACTACCTGGGCAAGCGCAAAGGACTGGCCGTGGTGGGTTACGCCCTGGGTGCCTTGACCAAGCCTATTTTTGCCATGGCCACATCGTCGGGAGTGATTTTGGCCGCCCGTCTGCTCGACCGTGTTGGCAAAGGCGTGCGAGGTGCGCCGCGTGATGCCCTGGTGGCCGACATCACGCCCAGCCACCTGCGTGGAGCCGCTTTTGGCCTGCGCCAGGCACTTGACACCGTCGGTGCATTTCTGGGGCCCTTGCTGGCCGTGGGCCTGATGCTGCTCTGGTCAAATGATTTCAGAGCCGTGTTTTGGGTCGCGGCCTTCCCTGGCGTGTTGGCGGTGGTGGTCCTTGTGCTGGGTGTACGCGAACCCGAACGCCCGCCAACGCTTGGGCGCACCAACCCCATCCGCAAGGAAAACCTGAAACGTTTGAGCGCTGCCTACTGGTGGGTGGTGGGCATTGGCGGGGTCGTCACCCTGGCGCGTTTCAGTGAGGCATTTTTGGTGCTTCGCGCCCAGCAGAGTGGCATCGCGATGGCCTTGGTGCCCTTGGTGATGGTCGCCATGAACCTGGTCTATGCCGCCTGCGCCTACCCATTTGGCAAGATGTCAGACCGGGTGCGGCATAGCACCTTGCTGGCCTGGGGCTTGGTGGTGCTGGTCGCAGCTGACCTAGTGCTGGCTTCAAGCAATCACTGGGCCGTGGTGCTGGCAGGTGTGGCCTTGTGGGGCATTCACATGGGCATGACCCAGGGTCTGCTGACCACCATGGTGGCAGACACCGCCCCAGCCGACTTGCGGGGAACGGCCTTCGGCTTTTTCAACTTGGTGAGTGGCCTGGCCATGCTGGTGGCAAGCACATTGGCGGGCTTTCTTTGGGACCAGTGGGGTGCAGAATTCACCTTTTATGCCGGTGGTGCTTTTTGCCTGCTGGCTCTTGTCACCCTGCAACTTAAGCCTCAAGCTGCGGTCAGCCAAACACCGCCTTGAGCCAATACCTCAAGACGACTGCTTGAACGCCATGACCGCCTGGTTGCGCAAGGTGCGAAGCAATGCAAGCTCTTTTTCATCCACCTTCAGGCCGCCTTTTTCAGTCTTGTCGGCATAGATCATCCCAAATGGCTTGCCCTTGAGCAGCAGGGGCAGAATCACAAAAGTGGGGGCATCGAACGATTTTTTGTACCAGCCAGGCAATCGGTCCGCCAGTCGCGGGTCGCTGGCATCGGTAATCAGTGTGTCTGCCCCTTTGGCACAGATGGTGGCAAACAAGTCTGGTTTACCGGATGCACTCAAGGGCACACAAAACGATTTCACCACGCCCTCCACACCGGCGCCCAGTCCAAATCGGCCGGTCAGGGTGTCGGTTTTGGCATCACGCATGCAAAACACAATGCGATGCAAGTCCAGGGCACGAAACATGGCCTCAAGAATCATGCGCAGCACGTCGCTAAGCTTGAAGTCTTCCACCATCACATTGGTGATGTCTTGAATGCCAGCAGTCAAGGCTTGGGCAACTTTTTCTGGATTTGCCTGGGGACCAGGTTGACTGGCATTAGGCACCGCTGGTGTCACCACTTGCGTAGCCTGTAACTCGGTGCTCGCCAAGCTGTCATGGTCACCCTGGCTGTACTCCACATGCAACGCCCCAGTGGCGTCAGGGCTTTTGAGCAGGTACGCCGCCCGGGACGCTTCTGGTACCCGCAACTCCATGGCATCCGCCAACTCCACCAGTTTCTTCCGGGCGGTGGTGGTGGCCGTTTTCATCTGCTGTACCGACATGCCCAGCGCTTTGCCAAAACGTTTGGCCGCCTTGTCCAGGTGCACATCGACCACATTGGTGTCTGCATGCAGCATGGCATCTGCCATTTCATTTGCGGCGCGCGCTGTCCAACGCAGACGACTCTGCGCCTCGACCGGGACCTTGCCAGGTGGATCCCCGGCAGGCAGCATCATGCAGCGCTGAATACTCTCTGGCAAGCCCCAAGCACGGGCAACCCCCATGCCAAGAGATTCAAAACTCATGCCCAACACCTGGATCGAAGCTGCCTCTTCGCTGGCACCTGAGCCAGTTGCATTAACCAGGGTGCGGATGCCAGCGGCTTCTTCCGGGAAATAAAACTGCGACAACATGCGCCCGAGATTTTGAAAAAGCGCACCAATAAAAGCCTCTTCCCCTTCGGCGCTGGTGCTGGCCAACTCGGCGGCCAAAGCGCCCGCCATCAGGCCGCGCAAAAACTCTTCCTTGAGCAGATGGGCATTGGTCTTGTCTTGCATGTGCTCCAGCAGCACCAGGCTCAAGGCCATGTTGCGAATGCCATTGAAGCCTACCAAACTGACCGCCCGGGACACCGTGCCAATGCTGCTGCCGCGCGAATAATGGGCACTGTTGACCAGGCGCAAAAGTCAGGATTTCATTGGTGATGCTGCTGATGCTTTCCTTCTCGGACGTGGCCATGCTTTGAATGCGCACCACAGACTCTGACAAGGCCGGGAAATCGGTTTTGTTGCGCATGCGTCGCAACAAAAACTCCAAGGTGCTATTGGTGTTGCCTGCGGTGCCGTTGACCGGGGTGGCAGACACACTTTGTCGGTTGGTCCAGTCCTGCAAAGCCGCCAGAAACAACGCGCTGCTGGGGTAACGGTGGTGAGGGTCAGGGTGCAAGGCGCGCAGCACCAGTGCCCGCAGCGTGTCATCCAGACGCTCAAGCAAGGCCGCAGGCAGCGCCAGTGGTTCAAAGGCAGCCTGGTAAATCGCCTGGTAGGCATCGCGCTCTGGCTGCAAGGGTTTGCCCCACAACAGCTCCGCGAGCATCAGGCCGGCGGAATAAACATCCATCACCGGTGACGCGGGGGCACCACGCGCCGCCTCGGGTGCCATGTAGGCCGGTGTTCCAGCTGCGGTGCTTTGTGGGCCAGCCGACCCCTGCGAACCCGTGCGCTGGGCAATGCCGAAGTCCATCACCCTGGCCCGACCAGTGGCGTCCATCAACACGTTGGACGGCTTCAGGTCGCGGTGCACCACGCCTGCGGCGTGCGCCGCGACCAGAGCACCCACCACGTCGGCCATCAAAGCAACGGCCCGCCCGGCGCTCTGCGCACCCTGGGTGGCCAGAACCTGGGTTAGTGTTTCTCCTGCCACATACTCAAACACCAGGTAGGGCTGTTGGCCCTGCACATCGGCCTCAAACACCGGAACAATGTTGGGGTGGTTGAGCCGGCTGACACTGCGCGCCTCTTGCAGCCACTGGGCCAGCACCGATGCATCTGAGCCGCGCAACGGTTTCATGAGCTTGATCGCCACCTCGCGCTCCAGTCGCGGGTCAAACGCCAGCCACACCGAGGCCTGTGCACCTTGCCCCAGCAAGCGTTTAAGTTCAAAGCGACCCAGCGTGGCAGGCACGGCCTGCGCGCCACCAGTGGTCATGCGTTTCAAGGTGTCAAGGGGAGAAAAATCCGCCATGTTGGTGTCGGCCACTTAGTTCAACTGCACGGTGCCAGACACCGTAACCACCACCACGCTCAACCCCGCTTCAATGGGTACAGGCGCTTCGGAACTTGCCATGGCGCGGCTGCTCATGGCCAACATGGGCGGGCGACCACCCCCTGCGTCCCCGGCATTGATGTGGGCCTCAACCAGGCTGTAGCCGGTCAGGCCAAAACTTTTGGCAGCCTCACTGGCCTGCTGACGAAACCGGGCAATGGCCTGGCCCTGTGCTTGCGCCTCGGCCGTCTGGCGCTGCTCAGGGGTTAAACCAAAGCTAGCGTTGGCCACCGTCAGGGTTTGCAGCTTGCCAGCAACTTCACCCATGCGGGCAAAGTCCCGCCCTTGCAAGACCAACTCTGCCGTGCCTTGCCAGCCACTGACCTTGCCGTTGCGGTCATAACGCGGCGACACACCAAAGCGACCGGTGCTCACCTCCACCTTGGCATCTTTGGTGTCACGCCTGGCCAGCACCAATGCGGCATCAAGCGCCACCTTGAGCTGGTTTTGCACGGTTTGGGCATCGGGGCCTTCACGCTGGGTTGTCAGGGACAGGGTTAGCACATCTTGAGGTATCTGCACACTGGCACTGGCGGACAAGGTGACACGCTGGCTTGGCGTGACCGCTTGAATATTTTGAGCAAAAGTTGCGCCGGTGCCTATCAAAATTGCACCTAAAGCTATAAATTTAGTAGTAATTTTCATCGTCAAATGGATCGGCTAAAACGTTTTGGTGGTGAATCAAATTTGTAACAGCATGTGACGCAGCGCAATAAAACACATGCACCCCACATTGAAGCACGCAAAATTGCATTTGTTACAAATTCTCCTGGACATAAGTATGACCCCAAACCCTGATCGTGTTGACAAAATTCTGGTGGTTGACGACGACACCCGCATCCGTGACCTGTTGCGCCGCTACCTGACTCAAGAGGGTTTTGAGGTGTTGCAGGCAGAAGATGGGAAGGCACTGACCCGTGTGCTGATGCGAGAACCGGTCGACCTGATCGTGCTCGACCTGATGATGCCTGGCGAAGACGGTCTGTCCATTTGCCGACGCCTGCGCACTGCCAATGACCGCACGCCCATCATCATGCTCACCGCCAAGGGGGAGGACACCGACCGCATTGTGGGCCTTGAAGTGGGTGCCGACGACTACCTTTGCAAACCCTTTAACCCCCGTGAGCTGTTGGCCCGAATTCACGCGGTGCTGCGCCGTCGCCCGCAGCCAGAGGCACCTGGTTCACCCGCTGCCGACCAAGAGACGGTGAGCTTTGGGCCGTTCAGCTTCGAGTTGGGTGGGCGGATTTTGCGCAAAGGCACCCAAGAAATACCCCTGACCACTGGCGAATTCGCCATGCTCAAGGCACTGGTGCGCCACCCCCGCCAGCCCTTGTCACGTGAGAAGCTGGCCCAAATGGCGCGTGGACGTGATTTTGAGCCATTTGACCGCAGCCTGGACGTGCAAGTGTCGCGCCTTCGCAAGCTCATTGAAAACGATGCTGCACAACCCCGCTACATCCAGACAGTCTGGGGCTTGGGCTATGTGTTCGTGCCCGATGGCCAGGCGTAGCCCGAGCACCCGAACAGGCCCCGCCGAGCCCGAACAGCCTGCCTTGGGTCACACGGGTTTGAGCCTTTTTTGGCGCACCTTTGTGCTGCTCGCGTTGTTGCTGATGGGCAGCATTCTGGCCTGGACGCAAACCCTGCGGGAGCTCGAATCGGAGCCACGGGCCATTCAGACCGGCCGCCAGATCGCCTCACTGGTCAACCTCAGCCGCGCAGCGGTGATGCACACCGATGCCATCACCCGCGTCTCACTTTTCAAGACCATGAAAGACCAGGAGCACGTGATGATCGTTCCGCGTGAGCCAAAAGACGTGGCAGAAGAACTCGAGGACGATGAGTTGAGCCATTACATCGCCCGCGAGCTGGTCAACCGCCTGGGACCCGGCACCGTGGTGGCCGGGCGGGTCAATGGTGTGGAGGGGCTTTGGATCGGCTTTGCCATTGACCGTGACCATTATTGGCTGCAAACCAGCCGCGACCGCTTTGACATGCCTGCGGGTCAAACCTGGCTGGTCTGGCTTGGCACGGCGGCGCTGTTGTCGTTAGCAGGTGCGGCGTGGATCGCCCGGCTCATCAATCGGCCACTGAAAGACCTGTCTTTTGCGGCCAGTCGGGTACGTGAGGGCGACTTTGAGGCCAGTGCGCTGGATGAGTCTGTCAGCACCACCGAAATTCGGGCGGTGAATGTGGGGTTTAACCGAATGACGCAAAAACTCGCCAAAATTGAACAAGACCGGGCGGTGATGCTGGCGGGCATCTCGCATGACCTGCGCACCCCGCTGGCCCGCCTGCGGCTGGAGACCGAGTTGAGCGTGGCTGACCCCGAGGCACGCGCGCACATGGCCGACGACATTGCCCAACTTGATGCCATCATCAACAAGTTTTTGGACTACGCCCGCCCTGGCACGCTGGCGCTGCTGCCGGTATTGCTCAACACCACGGTTGAGTCTTGCCTAGCCCCTTTAAGAAAACGCGGCAGCACCCAGTTCAAGGTGGCCCTGGAAGACGGACTGACGGTGCTGGCAGACCCGGTCGAGCTGCAACGCGTCATCAGCAACCTGCTGGAAAACGCGGCACGTTATGGCAAGTCCGTCGATACCGGGGTGGCCGTCATCGAAGTATCCGCACGCCACCTTGGTCAATATGTGTTGTTGCGAGTGCGTGACCACGGCACGGGTGTGGCACCCGAGCAACTCAAGCAACTCACCACGCCTTTTTTCCGTGGCGAAGCTGCGCGAACGGCCGCCAACGGCACCGGTCTGGGTTTGGCCATTGTGGAAAAAACCGTATCACGCATGGGTGGCTTGTTTGACATCAGTAACGCCAACAGCGGTGGGTTATGCGCCAACGTGCGCTTGCAACGGGCCCAAACCGGCCCGACGTGATCAGCGTGGCCGGTGGTTGTTGAAGTTTTTACCCGGGGCGCTGCCGGTCACCCGGGGCGGTAAACCGGTGTGCTGTGTCAGCAATTGACCAGGTTTCGGTGCCATGGCCGCAGAGGGTGTCCTGGCTGCTTTGGCCGGGACTGCGGTTGAGTTTTTACGCCGCGCACTGGTGTAACTGCCGTCCGTCATGGGTTGAAAGGTCGGAATCAGGTGGTGTTTGCCGTTGCCCACCAGGTCAGACCGGCCCATGCTTTTGAGGGCTTCACGCAGCAGCGGCCAGTTGTTCGGGTCGTGGTAACGCAAGAATGCCTTGTGCAGGCGGCGGCGTTTTTCACCGCGCACCACATCCACGCGCTCGGCCCGGTCATCCCGGTGAATGCCCTTGAGCGGGTTCAGATCGGTGTGGTACATGGTGGTGGCCGTGGCCATGGGGCTGGGGTAAAAGGTTTGCACCTGGTCGGCCCGAAAGCCGTTTTTCTTCAGCCAGATGGCCAGGTTCATCATGTCTTCATCGGTGGTGCCGGGGTGAGCGGCAATGAAGTACGGAATCAAAAACTGCTTTTTGCCAGCTTCCAATGTGAACTTGTCAAACAGCGTCTTGAACTTCTCGTAGGTGCCCATGCCCGGCTTCATCATTTTGGACAGCGGGCCGGATTCGGTGTGCTCTGGGGCAATTTTGAGGTAACCGCCCACATGGTGCTGCACCAGTTCTTTCACATACTCGGGGCTTTGCACCGCCAGGTCATAACGCACGCCGGAGCCAATCAGTATCTTCTTGATGCCCTTGAGCGCGCGGCCACGACGGTAAATGTTGATGAGCGGCTGATGGTCGGTGCCCAGGTTTTGGCAAATACCAGGAAACACACAGCTGGGCTTGCGGCAAGCCGCCTCAATCTCAGGCGTTTTGCAGCCCAGGCGGTACATGTTGGCAGTGGGTCCACCCAGGTCTGAAATGGTGCCGGTGAAGCCTTTCACCTTGTCGCGGATGTCTTCAATCTCCTTGATCACCGATTCTTCCGAGCGACTTTGGATGATCCGTCCCTCATGCTCGGTGATGGAGCAAAAGGTGCAGCCGCCAAAACAGCCGCGCATGATGTTGACGCTGAACCTGATCATTTCCCAGGCCGGTATTTTGGTGCTGTGGTCGTGGCTGCCGTTCTCATCCAAGTAACTGGGGTGTGGCGCGCGCGCGTAGGGCAAGTCAAACACCAAGTCCATCTCGGCGGTGGTCAGGGGAATGGGTGGCGCGGTGATCCACACGTCACGCGCGGTAGCACCTTCCCCATGGGCCTGCACCAGCGCTCGGGCGTTGCCGGGGTTGGTTTCCAGGTGCAACACGCGGTTGGCATGGGCGTAGAGCACCGGGTCGGACTTGACTTGCTCATAACTGGGCAGACGAATCACCGTGCGGTCACGCGGAGGCACACGCAGTTTTCCGGCCCGAGACGGTAAGGCCGGGTTTTGCATGAAGGTCAGAGGCAGTACACCGGCTGCGAGCCCATTTTTCAAGCCATTTTGGCCTGCAGTGCTTGTCGCACCTTCATTAGAAGCTATATTTTTAGTAGCATCCGAGGCAACCGCTTTTTCTGCGTCTTCTTTGGCGCAGGTGCTGCCCTGCCCGGCAGCCTGCTCGCTGGTGGTCAGGTAGGGGTTGATGTGTGACTCCACGTGTCCCGGCTCGTCGACGCTGGTCGAGTCGATCTGAAACC
>JBIJDQ010000054.1:0-9033 GCA_044344025.1 Rhodoferax sp. | reverse complement strand
GGCATCAATGAACAGCGCGCGCATGTCGTTGTCCTCCATGGACGAGATGGCGGCAAACGTGGTGCCGCCTTTGGACGTGACACGCTGGCGCAGCACTTGGGGTGACTCGGGTGAGGCTTTGGCCAGTGCACTGGCCCCGGTAAAGGTGGCTACCGCCAGTTGGTGTGCCTGTTCACGGTTCAAGCCCATCTCGGTGCCCGCCATGGTCATGGCTTCCATGAAATAAAACACGTAAGCCGGACCAGAGCCCGACAAGGCAGTGACCACATCAAGCTGTTCTTCGGCATCCAGCCAGAGGGATTGGCCTGTGGTTGCCATAACTTCTTCGATGAAGGCTTTGTCATTGGCCGACACGCTGTTGCGGGCATACAAGCCAGCGATGCCCTGACCAATCAGCGCTGGCGTGTTGGGCATGGCGCGCACGATGCGCTCCACGCCCAGCCAGGCGGCGATGCTGTCGCTGCGAATGCCCGCAGCCACGCTCAGGTGCAGGGCGCCGGGCGCGTGTGGCGCAACGGCGAGCGCGGCTTCCCTGAAGGTTTGTGGTTTGACGGCCCACACCATCAGGGCGGCATCGGCCAGAAATGCGCCAGCTTCAGCGTGGGCCTCAATGCCAAAGCCGGCTTGAAGCTTGTCACGGGCCTCAGCAAAAGGCTCGATCACGTCAATTTTCTCAGGGGGCAGGCCTTGTTTGATCAGGCCGCCGATGATGGCGCTGGCCATGTTGCCTCCGCCGATGAATGCAATGCGTTTGCTCATGAATGGTGCTCTTTGTATGGCCGCAACAGCGTGGAAAAAACCTTGAGTCTAATCAAGTGAGATGACGAAATGCTTTCAGGGCGGGGCAGGCAGCACAGTTTGCCGCACCGCGTGTTCCCAGCGTGCCATTAATTCAGCCGCCTGGGTCCGGGCCATGTTGGGTTCAAAACGGCGCTCAACCTTCCATAACTGAGTGAGTTCGTCAGTGCTTTGGTAAACGCCGGTGGCCAGGCCGGCCAGATACGCCGCGCCAAGTGCTGTGGTTTCAATGACAGCCGGGCGCACCACAGCGATACCGAGCAAGTCCGCCTGGAATTGCATCAGCAGGTCATTGACGCAGGCGCCCCCGTCGACCCGCAACTCTGCTACCGCCACGCCCCCGGCCTGCACGGCATCGCGGCTCATGGCTTGCAGCAAGGCGGCACTTTGAAAGGCGATGCTCTCCAGCGCGGCACGGGCAATGTGTGCCAGCGTGCTGCCACGGCTCAAACCGGTGATGGAGCCTCGCGCATCCGGCTTCCAGTAAGGGGCACCCAAGCCGGTAAAAGCGGGCACCACCATCACGCCGCCGGAATCGGGCACCGTCATGGCCAGCGCCTGCACTTCGGCGCTGCTGGGGATGGCGCGCAGGCCATCGCGCAGCCACTGCACCACGGCTCCACCAACGAATACGCTGCCTTCCATGGCAAATTCGGGTCGCGATGTGGTTTGGGCGGCGCTGGTGGTGATCAGGCTATTGCGCGATGTTTGAAAGTCCGCTCCGGTGTGCATCAGCATGAAGCAGCCCGTGCCGTAGGTGTTTTTCACCATGCCGGGCGTGAAGCAGGCTTGGCCGAACAAGGCGCTTTGTTGGTCGCCTGCCACCCCGCCAATCGGAATCGTCGCACCCAGCAGGTCTGCGCAGACCTCACCATACAAGGCACTGGAGGGTAGTACGCAGGGCAGCAGGCTGGGCGGAATATCGAGTGCTTGAAGCAGTTCCGCGTCCCATTGGTTGGTGTGCAGGTTAAACAGCATGGTGCGTGATGCGTTGCTGACATCGGTGGCATGAATCGCTTGGCTTCGGGTGCGCTCACTTGCACCCCCAGTGAGTTGCCAAATCAGCCAACTGTCAACTGTGCCAAACAACAAGTCACCTTGGGCTGCCTGCTGGCGTGCGCCGGGCACTTGGTCCAGAATCCATTTGAGCTTGGTGGCGGAAAAGTAGGCATCCACCAGCAGACCGGTTTTGGCCTGAATGAGGGGGGTAAGGCCATGCGCGCGCAACTCTGCACAGGTGGGCTCGGTGCGACGGTCTTGCCAAACGATGGCGTGGTGGATGGGCAGGCCGGTTTTGCGATGCCAGACCACGGTGGTTTCGCGCTGGTTGGTGATGCCGACAGCATGCACCTGATGCGCCGTTATGCCGGCCTTGGCCAGTGCCTCGCGGGCGGTGGCGAGTTGGCTGCACCAAATCTCAAGGGCATCGTGCTCAACCCAGCCGGACTGGGGGTAGATTTGCGTCAGCTCCCGTTGCGCTTGGGCCACAATTTGGCCGTGCGCGTTAAAAACGATGCTGCGTGAGCTGGAGGTGCCTTGGTCAAAGGCGAGCAGGTAGGTCATGGGCGTGTCCTGAACTGGCGAATAATGCGGTGTTCTGCAACCAACTAGAGTGATGCATGCCCACTTTACCCCAAGCGCTTCTCACTGACCGCGCGCAATTGATGGCGCGCTTGTCTGCGTCAACGCGTTATGACATTGCTGTGGTGGGCGGTGGTGCCACAGGGCTGGGGGTGGCGCTGGATGCCGCCGCACGTGGCTTGAGCGTGGTGTTGATTGAGTCGCATGATTTTGCCCAGGGCACCTCTTCGCGGTCAACCAAGCTGGTGCACGGTGGTGTGCGCTACCTGGCGCAAGGCAATATCTCGCTGGTGCGCGAGGCTTTGCATGAACGTACCTTGCTGTTACAGAATGCGCCGCATCTGGCGCAGCCCCTTGCCTTTGTGATGCCGACTTACAAATGGTGGGAAGCTCCCTTTTATGGCATTGGCTTGAAAATGTACGACACGCTGGCGGGCAGCGCTGGTTTGGGCCGAACCGAGTTTTTGAACCGCTTTGAGACATTGGCCCAGTTGCCTATGGCGCGGACTGAAGGACTTCTGGGCGGTGTGAAGTATTGGGACGGCCAGTTCAACGATGCACGCATGGCCTTGGCCTTGGCGCGCACGGCCGCCGCACACGGCGCGCTGTTGGTCAACTACTGCCGTGCCACTGGCTTGCTTCATGAAGGCGGGCACTTGATTGGTGTCCAGTGCCAGGACGAATTGACCAGCCAACCCTACCGCATTGCGTGCGCTTGTGTGGTGAACGCCACTGGCGTGTGGGTTGATGACCTGCGTCGCCAAGACGGGGATGCGCTCGACGGCACGGGGGCCGAGAAAACAAAAGCCATCGTGGCACCCAGTCAAGGCGTGCACATGGTGGTTGATAGCCACTTTTTGGGCGGCAAAGCCGCGCTGATGGTGCCAAAGACCGCTGACGGACGGGTATTGTTTGCGGTGCCATGGCTGGGTAAGGTGATTCTGGGCACGACCGACACGCCTCGACATGATCTGAGCCGTGAGCCTGAGGCCTTTGACGAAGAAATCGCGTTCATTCTGAGTGAATCGGCACGCTACTTGCGCCGTGCGCCAATGCGCGCTGATGTCAAGAGCGTTTGGGTTGGGTTGCGGCCTTTGGTCAAGCCACCGGAAAACTCGGGCGGGAACACCAAAGTCTTGAGTCGGGAGCACACCATTTTGATTAGCCGCAGCGGCCTGGTGACGGTGACTGGCGGCAAGTGGACCACCTACCGGGCGATGGCAGAAGACGTGTTGGCCCAATGCATGGCGCGCCGACTCATCCAGCCCCACATCGGCAGCGTGACCACCCACTTGAGTTTGGTGGGTGCACCGACAAGCAGCCAACTGCCAACCTCCTTGCATCTGCCCGAAGGTTTGCATTCCTATGGTTCGGAGCAAGCCTTGGTGCAGGCTATGCCAGGTGCCAACCGGTGGATAGCCCCGGGCTTGTCTGAGGGAATGGTGCGGTTTGCAGCACGCCACGAGTACGCCTTGCGGGCAGAGGATGTGCTGGCGCGCCGTTCAAGGTTATTGTTTCTTGACGCACGCAACGCCAAAGCCCTTGCCGGCGAGGTAGGTGACATATTGCGCAGTGAGACCGGGATTGACCCAATGACAACCGGCTTCGAAGCACTTTGTGAGCACTATTTTCTAACTCAGTCAGAAAATATTTGATTCGCCTGGTTTTTTGCTGCATAATACAAGGCTTCGCGTTAAAACCGAAGTGTCTGCCCAAAGCTAACAACGTGAGTGGTTCACGTTGCATGTAACGGGCCCAAGACTGACTGATGTAAAGGTTTGCATTGTGCAAACTAATTTTTCAGTGCAAGTTGGGAATTAAACAAATGATCCAAACCGAATCTCGACTAGAAGTTGCCGATAACACCGGTGCAAAGTCCGTTCTGTGCATCAAGGTGCTGGGCGGATCCAAGCGTCGCTACGCCAGCGTAGGCGACATTATCAAAGTAAGCATTAAAGAAGCTGCACCGCGTGGTCGCGTCAAAAAAGGCGATGTCTACAGTGCTGTGGTTGTGCGTACTGCCAAGGGTATCCGTCGCAGTGATGGTTCTTTGGTTAAGTTTGATGGCAATGCGGCAGTGCTGCTCAATGCCAAGCTTGAGCCAATCGGCACTCGCATCTTTGGACCAGTGACGCGCGAATTGCGTACTGAAAAGTTCATGAAGATCGTGTCCTTGGCACCCGAAGTTTTGTAAGGACGTCACATGAATAAGATTCGCAAAGGCGACGATGTCATCGTGCTCACTGGGCGCGATAAGGGTAAGCGTGGCAAGGTCACGTTGCGCAAAGACGATTCCCATCTGATGGTTGAAGGTGTGAATATCGTCAAAAAGCATACCAAGCCCAACCCGATGAAGGGTGAGGCTGGTGGTATTACTGAAAAAACAATGGCTATTCACCAGTCCAATGTTGCAATTTTCAATGCGGCAACCGGTAAGGCTGATCGCGTTGGTATCAAACTGCAGGCTGACGGCAAGCGCGTTCGCGTCTTCAAGTCAAGCGGCGAAGAAATCAAGGTGGCATAAACATGGCTCGTTTGCAACAACTCTACCGTGAAAAATTGGCGCCAGAATTGGTTGCCAAGTTTGGCTACAAGTCGCCAATGCAGGTGCCTCGTCTGTCGAAAATCACCTTGAATATGGGTGTTAGTGAAGCAGTCGCTGATAAAAAAGTCATGGACCATGCGGTCAGTGACCTGACAAAAATCGCTGGGCAAAAACCAGTGGTCACGATGTCTAAAAAAGCTATCGCGGGTTTCAAAATTCGTGAAAATCAAGCGATTGGCTGCATGGTGACCTTGCGCGGTGCGCAGATGTTTGAGTTTTTGGATCGTTTTGTGACGGTTGCTCTGCCTCGAGTGCGTGACTTCCGCGGTATTTCCGGTCGTTCGTTTGATGGCCGTGGAAACTACAACATCGGTGTCAAAGAGCAAATTATTTTCCCTGAAATTGAGTACGACAAGGTTGATGCCTTGCGCGGTCTCAATATCAGCATCACGACAACGGCGAAGACCGATGAAGAGTGCAAGGCACTTCTCGCTGGTTTCCGTTTCCCCTTCAAGAACTGAGGTGATCTGTGGCTAAGATGGCTTTAATCGAGCGCGAGCTCAAAAGAGACAAACTGGTTGCCAAGTACGCAAAGAAACATGCGGAATTGAAGGCGATTTCAACTGATGCAAAGCGCACCGACGAAGAGCGCGCGGCTGCCCGACTCGGTCTGCAAATGTTGCCACGTAATGCAAACCCAACTCGGCAACGTAACCGTTGTGCGATCACAGGGCGTGCTCGCGGGACATTTCAGCACTTCGGTTTGGCGCGTGCAAAGATTCGTGAAATGGCGTTTGCCGGTGAGATACCCGGTATCGTCAAGGCAAGTTGGTAATCGGTAGGAGAAACAGATATGAGCATGAGTGATCCGATCGCCGACCTGCTGACACGCATTCGAAATGCGCAAATGGTTGCAAAAACATCTGTTCGTGTACCTTCATCCAAAGTGAAGGTCGCGATAGCCCAAGTCTTGCAAGACGAGGGTTACATTGATGGGTTCAAAATTAACACGGTAGACGGCAAACCAGAGCTAGAAATAGCTTTGAAGTATTACGCTGGCCGCCCCGTGATTGAGCGCATTGAGCGCGTCAGCCGTCCTGGTTTGCGTGTTTACCGTGGCAGTGATGCCATTCCACAGGTCCAAAATGGTCTTGGTGTGGCAATTGTCACAACACCAAAGGGTGTCATGACTGATCGCAAAGCGCGCGCTACCGGTGTCGGTGGTGAAGTGCTCTGCTACGTCGCTTAACGCGTGGCATTGAGGAGAAACATAAGATGTCCCGTATAGCAAAAATGCCTGTCACTATTCCAGCTGGGGTAGATGTCACAATTGAGAGCCAAAGCCTAAGCGTCAAGGGCGCAGGTGGTGTGTTAACTCTTGCACTAAATGCATTGGTAAAAATTTCTGCCGATTCCGGAAAACTAAGTTTTACAGCGACGAATGTGTCACGTGAAGCCGATGCTATGACCGGTACACTGCGCCAGTTGGTTAACAACATGGTGGTTGGTGTAACTAAAGGCTTTGAGAAAAAACTCACTCTGATTGGCGTGGGTTACAAGGCTCAAGCTCAAGGAAGCAAATTGAATTTGACGGTTGGGTACTCTCATCCTGTCAATATGGACATGCCTTTGGGCATCACAGTTGCAACGCCAACACCTACCGAAGTACTTATCAAAGGTGCTGACCGTCAGCGTGTGGGTCAAGTTGCGGCTGAGATTCGCGCGGTTCGACCGCCAGAGCCGTACAAAGGCAAAGGCATTCGTTATTCAAACGAAAAAGTCGCCATCAAAGAAACCAAGAAGAAATAAGGATCTGCATTATGTTGAGCAAAAAAGAGCAGCGTCTTCGCAGAGCCCGCCAAACGCGCATTCGGATCGCCAACCAAGGCGTAGCTCGTTTGACGGTGAATCGGACAAATTTACATATCTACGCCAGTGTCATTTCCGGCGACGGCGGCAAAGTTTTGGCAAGCGCGTCTACTGTGGAAGCAGAAGTGCGTCAGTCTTTGGGTGGTGCGGGAAAAGGCGGCAATGTTGCTGCGGCCCAAGTCATTGGTAAGCGTTTGGCTGAAAAGGCAAAAGCTGTTGGTGTTGAAAAAGTAGCGTTTGATCGTGCAGGGTTTGCGTACCATGGCCGCGTGAAAGCGCTGGCTGATGCGGCACGTGAAGCTGGCTTGCAGTTCTAAGCAGATCGGAAATTAAGATGGCTAAAGTTCAAGCAAAAATGCAAGGTAAGGCTGAAGGGCCTGAGGACGGTCTGCGCGAGAAAATGATCGCGATCAACCGTGTCACCAAAGTGGTTAAAGGTGGTCGAATTCTAGGATTTGCCGCACTTACCGTGGTGGGAGATGGCGATGGCACTGTCGGCATGGGCAAAGGTAAATCGAAAGAAGTACCTGCAGCTGTGCAAAAAGCGATGGAAGAAGCGCGCCGAAACATGGCAAAGTTCTCGCTGAAAAACGGGTCTATCCACCACAAGGTGATGGGACATCACGGTGCAGCTTCTGTCATGATGGCTCCCGCGCCAAAAGGAACTGGCATTATTGCTGGTGGCCCGATGCGGGCTGTGTTCGAGGTCGTTGGAATTACGGACATCGTGGCCAAGAGCCATGGTTCCTCTAACCCGTACAACATGGTTCGCGCCACATTGGATGCGTTATCACACGCAACAACACCTTCATTGGTAGCTGCTAAACGCGGCAAAACAGTTGAAGAGCTGTTTGTTTAATTGGAGCACCTTGCAATGACAACGCAAAAGAAAGTTACCGTACAACTGGTACGCAGTCCAATCGGCTGCGCTGAGTCGCACCGGGCCACAGTCCGTGGTCTGGGACTGAGAAAAATGCGCAGCAAAAGTGAACTTTTGGACACGCCTGAAGTGCGCGGCATGATCAACAAGATCAGCTATTTGGTAAAAGTGCTTTAAGAGGTAAATGATGGAACTCAATGGCATCAAGCCGGCTGACGGCGCTAAACATTACAAACGACGCGTCGGACGTGGGATCGGGTCTGGCATTGGTAAAACAGCTGGACGTGGCCACAAAGGTCAAAAGTCGCGCGCGGGGGGCTACCACAAAGTAGGTTTCGAAGGTGGGCAAATGCCCATGCAGCGTCGCTTGCCCAAGCGTGGATTTAAATCTGCGCAACTGAAATTCAATGCGGAAGTAACACTTGCAGCGCTGAATCAGCTCGAAGTTTCCGAAATCAATGTGGTTATGCTAAAGCAGGCCGGCTTGATTGGTGAGCTCGCCAAGGTCGTCAAAATCATCAAAACGGGTGAGGTGACGAAGGTGTTTAATTTAAGTGGTGTTGGTGCAACAGCCGCTGCCAAGGCTGCCATTTTGGCTGCCGGTGGAAGCATTGCTTAAACGGTTTCGGGAAGAATATAAGTGGCCACAACCAGTTCAGCAAATTCGGCAAAGACCGACAAGTATGGTGACCTCCGTCGCCGGCTCGTCTTTTTGTTGATGGCGCTTGTTGTTTACCGGGTTGGCGCGCACATTCCAGTTCCTGGGATAGACCCGGTGCAACTTCAGCAGTTTTTCAAGGGGCAGCAAGGCGGCATCCTGGGCATGTTCAACATGTTTTCGGGTGGCGCACTTTCCAGATTTACAATTTTTGCACTTGGAATCATGCCATATATTTCGGCATCGATCATCATGCAGTTGCTGGGATATGTGTTGCCTGCTTTCGAGCAATTGAAAAAAGAAGGTGAAGCTGGCCGTCGGAAAATTACGCAGTACACGCGCTATGGCACCCTTGGACTTGCTTTGTTTCAGTCTCTTGGTATTGCCGTGGCGCTGGAGAGTTCTGCTGGCTTGGTAATATCGCCTGGATTTGGGTTCCGAATGACCGCGGTGATAACACTTACAGCTGGCACGTTGTTTTTGATGTGGCTGGGTGAGCAGATCACTGAACGCGGCTTAGGGAATGGAATTTCCATTTTGATATTCGCCGGCATCGCCGCAGGCTTGCCGAATGCCGTGGGTGGTTTGCTCGAGTTGGTTCGGACGGGCGCAATGAGTATTATTGTGTCGCTCTTTATTGTAGTCATGGTCGCACTAGTCACCTATTTTGTCGTGTTCGTTGAGCGTGGACAGCGAAAAATA
>JBIJDQ010000017.1:0-15241 GCA_044344025.1 Rhodoferax sp. | reverse complement strand
CAGGCGTTGGCACCGGCCGCAACGATAGAGCCGTAGGCCGGTGCCTGCGCGCCATGCACCCGAAACTCGTGCAGCAACTCGGCTTCCAGGTGGTATTCACGCACTTCTTCACCGCTGCGCAGCATCTGGGCCGAGCGCGCCATGGCACGGATGTGCGCGCCCGCGCTGATCTGGCCGGCGCGGCGCATGGTGGCTTGCTCGTGGGCGTCTTTCACCAGCCGCATTTCGTCCAGCACACCACACAGGTCACGCTGGGTTTGCGGGCACAGCGCACCGTAGCGCACCCGGGCACGCAGGCTGTTCAGCCAGCCATCGACCCGGGTCTCCAGCCCTTTGTGAGTGGCAAACGGGTACCACACGGCATCGCGCCCATCCAGCAGAGCGGGCAATTTGGCATCCAGGTCGGCTGCTGAAAATGCAGCACTGACGCCCAGCTGTTCAAGCGCGGCATCAGGGCCAAGGCGATAACCGTCCCAGATTTCACGCTCCAGGTCTTTGGGCTGACAAAACAGCGTGGTGGTGCCGTCTCCAGCCACCAGCAGCCAGGCTTTGGGCTCGGTGAACCCGGTCAGGTAATAAAAATAGCTGTCGGGGCGGTACGGAAAATCACTGTCGCGGTTGCGTTGTTGCTCAGGCGCGGTAGGGATGATGGCGATGCCACCTGGGCCCATCTTTTGGGCCAATTGGGCGCGGCGTTGGGCGTAAATTGAGGTCTGGTTCATGCAGTTGTTCTTTCAGCGAATCAAAACAGGGCGGCGTGATGGGTCTATGGATTTGATCAGATCAGGCGTTAAGTTCTGCCAGCCGTTGCGGCGTGCCCACGTCGGTCCACGGCCCGGTGTACAGCTCGGCGCTGACCCGTTGATTGTCCATGGCACGGCGCAGCAGCGGGGCCAGCGCAGCCTTGATACCTTGCGGGTTGCTGACCGCAATGTCACACCACGGGGGCTCAAACAAGGCGCGGCGGTACAGGCCGATGGTGGAATAGGTGTAACGCGCTTGGGCCGCATCTTTGGGCAGGTTCAAGGCCAGGGCCGGGCCAACATCAAAGGCGGCCTGCAGGCCAAAGTCACCCAGCGGGTTGTGCGCCGGGTTGGGCACCAGCCACAGGTGGGCCAGCATGCCGCTGGTGGCAAAACGCTCAACGGCCGCTTGGCTAAACGCAAAACCCGGCGTGAACACGTCACCCGCCAGCACCCAAAACACCTCACCCAGCCTGGGCAAGGCGCGGGCAATACCACCGGCCGTTTCCAGCGCGCCACCAAAGTCACGGCCTTCATGGGAGTAAGTGATGTGCATGCCATGCAGTTGCTCTGCATTAAATAGCATTTCAGGCTTATCTGACAAGCACTGCGGCGCTAAATGACCCTTAAATTGCGCCTCGATCAGCTCCCCCAGCCAGGCGGTGTTGACCACCACACGCGGGCAGCCTGCGGCGGCCAACGCCTCAAGGTGCCACTGCATCAGGGGCTTGCCCTGCACCGCCAGCAGCGGCTTGGGACAGGTGTCGGTCAACGGACGCATGCGTTCACCGCGCCCGGCCGCCAGCAACATGGCGGTGATGGGGGTGACGGGATCAAAGGGGTGGTTTGGGTCTGACACTGGCGTGCTTCAGGGTTGTTTTGGCCGGCTAGCATAGCCCAAACGGCAACGATGCCTGGCACTGACGGTGGCGCCACTCAAACCAAAGCCAGTTAGAACGCTATTATTTAAATAGCTACTAACACTTATCCGACAAGCGCTACAGCCCTAAATCACGTAAATATCAGAGAAAAACCGCCGACATCAGGCGAGATGCCAGCATGCGCACCCCAAAAAGCCGACGCGTCGGGCCAACACACACCTAAAGGCAACGAATTTACGGCCCCATGCGACATTCATCAAACCCAAAGACCTGAGCCAGCATACAAATAGAGCAACTTGTAAAACTGCTGTCAAAAATAGTCGTTTTGAAAAACCCCATGTTTGAAAGAATCTCTCGATGGCACTCGATCCAAACCCGCACCACCGTTTTTACGCTGGCGGTGTTTGTGCTGAGCCTCTGGTCGCTCTCGTTTTTTGTCAGCCGCAGTTTGCAGGCGGACATGGAGCGACTGTTGGGCGAGCAGCAGTTCTCGGTGGTGACTGCGGTGGCCAAAGAGGTCGATGACCACCTGACCCAGCGCCTGCTGGCACTGCAAGCTGTTGCCAATGAAATGGATGCGGGCCTGATGGCCAGCCCGGCGGCTTTGCAAACCCGCCTGGAGCAGCGGCCACTGCTGCAACTGCTGTTCAACGGCGGGGTCTGGGTGGCTGGGCTGGATGGCACCGCCATTGCCGATGTGCCACGCTCCCAGCAACGGATCGGCATTAACTACATGGACCGGGATTTCGTTGCTGCGACCCTTCAGGGGGGTAAATCATCCATTGGGCGGCCGGTCATGGGCAAGCAGGCGCAGGCCCCGGTTTTCGCCATGAGCGTTGCCGTGCGCGATGCACAGGGCAAGGTCATGGGCGCGCTCGTCGGGGTGACCAACCTGGGCAAGCCGAGTTTTCTGGACCAGACGACCCAGAACCCCTATGGCAAAACGGGCGGGTATGTGCTGATCGCGGCACAACACCGCCAGGTGGTGACGGCCACCGACAAAAGCCGCGTCATGGAACTGCTGCCAGCCCCGGGCTTGAATGCCTGGGTTGACCGGTTCGCCAATGGGTACGAGGGCTCAACCCTTGCCACCAATCCAAAGGGCGTTCATGTGCTGGTCTCGGGCAAAGGCATTCCGACGGCGGGGTGGTACATGCTGGCCATGCTGCCGACCGACGAAGCATTTTTTCCCCTGCACCAGTTGCAGCAAAACCTGATCTGGGCCACGCTGTTTTTCACCCTGTTGGCCGGTGCGCTGACCTGGTGGGTTTTGCAGCGCCAGCTCGCACCGCTGGCAGCCACGGCAAATGCCATGGTGGCGCTGGCCGCTTCACCGCAGATTCCGCAGCCCCTGGCACTCACCAACCAGGGCGAAATCGGGCAGTTGGTGGCAGGCTTCAACCGCATTTTGCAAGGCTGGACGCAGCGCGAGGCGGTTTTGCAGGAGAACCAGCAAAACCTGACGATCACGCTCAATGCCATGGGTGATGCGGTCATTGCCACCGACCCGACCGGGCGCATCACCCGCCTGAACCCCACCGCCGAGCGACTGACGGGCTGGGCTCTGGGCGACGCGCTGGGCCAGCCCCTGACCGAGGTGTTTCGCATCATCAACACCCAAACACGCCAGCCCGCCCTGAACCCGGTGCAACTGGTGATGCAACACGGCAACGTGATGGGCCTGGCCAACCACACCACGCTGCTGGCGCGTGACGGCCGCGAATTGCAAATTGCCGACAGTGCCGCGCCGATTCGCGATGCCTCTTTGGCCATCGTGGGTGTGGTGCTGGTTTTCAGCGATGTCACCGAGAAGTACCGGAATGAGTTGGCGCTGAAGGAGAGCGAGCAGCGGTACCGCTCCCTGCTTGAGAACCTCTCCGCCGGGGTGGTGGTTCACCGCCCCGACACCTCGATCGTGCTGGCCAATGCGATGGCCGCAGTGCTGCTCGGGTTGACCCCGGACCAAATACAAGGCAAGACCGCCACCGACCCTGCCTGGTGTTTTTTGCAAGAAGACAGAACTCCCATGCCCTTGCCGGACTATCCGGTCAACCGGGTACTGGCTTCGGGTGAAACCTTGCGAAATCAGGTGATCGGCGTGCGCCACCCCGACCGCACCGAACCCACCTGGGTGTTGTGCAACGCTTATCCGATGCGCGATGAGGCCGGCCACATTTTGCAGGCGGTGGTGACGTTCATCGACATCACCGAACGCAAGAAAGCCGAGGCTGAACTCGTGGCCAGTGAAGAACGCTGGAAATTTGCCATCGAAGGCGCTGGCGATGGACTGTGGGACTGGAATGTTCAAACCGGTGAGGCGTTCTACTCACCTCGCTACAAGCAGATGTTCGGCTATGCCGATGCCGACTTCGGCACCACGTCCGATGAATGGAGCAAACGCGTCCACCCCGACGATGCGCCGGGCGTGTTTGCCGCGCTACAGCCTTACATTGATGGCAAGCCTGGCACCGCTACGGTTGAGTTCCGCATGTTGTGCAAGGACGGCAGCTGGATGTGGACCATGGGCCGAGGCAAGGTGGTGGAGCGTGACACCCATGGCAAGCCGCTGCGCATGATTGGGACCAATGCCGACATCACCGAGCGCAAACAAGAGCAGGAAAAGCTCCAGCTTGCCGCCAATGTTTTTACCCATACGCTCGAAGGCATCATGATCACCGCGACCGATGCCACCATTCTTGATGTCAATGAGGCCTTCACCCGCATCACCGGCTACAGCCGTGGGGAAGCTGTCGGTCGAAACCCGCGCTTTCTCAGGTCAGGGCAGCATGAGCACCATTTTTATGCCGCCATGTGGGGCGAATTGACCGAGCTGGGCTATTGGCGTGGCGAAGTCTGGAACCGGCGCAAGGACGGCACGCTGTTTGCCGAGTTGCTGACCGTCAGCTCCGTGCGCAATGCGGCGGGCAATGTGAGCCATTTCATCGCGCTGTTTTCTGACATCACCGAGCGCAAGGCGCACGAAGGACAGCTTGAACACATTGCCCACTTTGATGCGCTCACCAACCTGCCCAACCGCGTGCTGCTGGCCGACCGCCTGCAACAAGCCATGGCGCAGGCGCAGCGCAGGCAAAAACAGGTGGCGGTGGCCTTTCTTGATCTGGACGGCTTCAAGGCCATCAACGACCACTACGGCCATGTCACCGGCGACCAGGTGCTGATCACCCTGGCCAAGCGCATGACGGATGCCCTGCGCGAGGGCGACACGCTGGCGCGCATTGGTGGCGACGAGTTTGTGGCGGTTCTGATTGACCTGGAAGACGCCGCCGTCTGCGTGCCCTTGCTCAACCGGATGCTGGCCGCTGCGGCACTGCCCGTGCCGGTGGGCGACCTGGCGCCGCAGGTGTCGGCCAGCCTGGGTGTCACCTTTTACCCGCAGGCGCACGACATTGATGCCGATCAACTCATACGCCAGGCAGACCAGGCCATGTACCAGGCCAAGGTGTCTGGCAAGAACCGTTACTGCGTGTTTGACACCTCGCAAGACAGCAGCACGCGGGTTCACTTTGAGGGCCTGGAGTGCATCCGCCTGGCGCTGGAGAACCAGGAGTTTGTGTTGCACTACCAGCCCAAGGTCAACATGCACAGCGGCCAGGTGATTGGGGCCGAGGCGCTGATCCGCTGGCGGCACCCCGAAAAAGGCTTGCTGTCACCGGTGGCATTCCTGCCGGTAATTGAAGATGACCCACTGGCCATTGCCATGGGCGAGTGGGTGATAGACACCGCCCTGACCCAAATGGCGCAATGGCAGGCTGCTGGCTTTCATTTGCCTGTGAGCGTCAACATTGGCGCACGCCAGTTGCAGCAAGGCAACTTTGTGCAGCAGCTGCAAGCTATTCTGGCCAGGCACCCGCAGGTCAACCCGGCCAGCCTGGCGCTTGAGTTGCTGGAGACCAGCGCGCTGGCGGACATGACGCTGGTGTCGAAGGTCATCAAAGACTGTGCCCAGATGGGGGTGGCGTTTGCGCTGGACGACTTTGGCACCGGCTACTCGTCGCTCACCTACCTCAAACGGCTGCGCGTGGCCCTGCTCAAGATTGACCAGAGCTTTGTGCACAACATGCTCGACGACCCCGATGACCTGGCCATTTTGCAAGGCATCATTGGCCTGGCTGCGGCCTTCAAGCGCGAAGTGATTGCCGAAGGCGTGGAGACCGTGGCTCACGGCACCGCCCTGCTGCAACTGGGCTGCGAACTGGCACAAGGTTATGGCATTGTGCGGCCCATGCCGCCAGAGCAGTTACCCGCCTGGGTCGCGACCTGGAAGCCCGATACGGCATGGTGTACGTTGCGCTAGTCGCACGGTGTGCCGGGGGTCAAGTTCTTGCAAAGCAGGTTTCCAGCCTGTCTGTGACCTGCATCAATACTACGGGTTTGCACTGCGGTATAAGCGTTCACCAGCCCGGCTGACATGGCTGGGTGGGTCGGTGCGGCCAAGTGCGGCCCGAAGATTTTTTACGGCATTCAAGGAGAAAACATGACGAAGTGCAATTGTTTTCTTGCAGTTTGGTTGGGGCTGGTGGCTGCCTTGGCATCGGCACAGGGCCAACTTGAAACACCACCCTCCGGGCCTTCTGCGCAGCCTGCGAAGAGCGTCGTTTTTGTCGCCTCTGACTTCAAAAACGGTGGTGTCATGGGGGTTTATCGGGGGTTCGAAGAGGCTTCGCAAAAGCTGGGTTGGCAGGTCCACCTGGAAGACGGGCAGGGCCAAAAAGCCACGCAGGCAGCGATTCTGACGAAAGTTGTGGCGGCCCGGCCGCACGGGATTGTTTTTGGCGGCTTTGACCCGGATGACTTTGATGGCCAGGTGGCGGGCGCCAAAGAAAAAAAGCTCGTCTTGGTGGGGTGGCACGCGGCAAAAGACCCGGGGCCGACCAAAGACCTGTTCGTCAACGTGTCGACCAAACCAGTTGATGTGGCGAAAATGGCCGCCGACTTCGTGATTCAGGATGCTGTTGCGAAGCAACGCCAAGTGGGGGTCGTCATTTTTAACGACAACCAGTACGCCGTGGCCAATGCCAAGACCGATGCCATGAAAGCCACCATTCAGGCCTGCCAGGGCTACAGCGGCTGCAGGGTGTTGGCGGTAGAAAATGTGCTGATTTCAGACGCGGCGGCCGCCATGCCCGGCATTGTTCCCAAACTGGCGGCGACTCATGGGATGGCGTGGACTTACAGTCTGGCGATCAACGATGTCTATTTCGATGAAATCAACTACCCGCTGGTGCTCGCCAAGCGAGGTGATATTGTCAATGTGTCTGCGGGGGACGGCTCGACCAAGGCGCTTGGCCGCATTGGTGCCGGCATTTCCCAACAGGTGGCCACGGTTGCCGAGCCCCTGAAGATGCAGGGCTACCAGCTTGCCGATGAACTCAATCGCGCCTTTGCGGGTGTTGCACCGAGTGGCTTCCAGTCAAGACCCATTCTTGTCACCGCAGCGCTTCTTAAAGCCACAGGCAGCCAGGGCATTGAATCCACTTTGGGTTTTGAGGCCGCTTACGCTGCGATTTGGGCCAGGAAATAGCCATGGGATTTCTGCGGTACTCTGTCCTTGCGCTCAGAGTTTTGGCCTGGGTTCTGGTGGCAAGTTTTGCCGTTTTTGCCATGGCCACCGCATTCGGCATTGCGTATGAGCGCGACAAGGCACTGCACCATGCCCATGCCGATGCCCAGGCGGTTGTCAACCAAAGCCTCTCTGCCATCTCGGCTTCGTTGTGGCAGTACGACGTTGCCGGGCTCAACGCGTTACTGGGCGGCATGGTCGCGTCGAAGGTTGTGGTGCGTATCGAGTTGTTGAGCCTTGACAAACTGGTGGCAGATGTTCACCAACCGGGCTTCACCGGCCCGATCGACCGTGTGTGGACCCTTGCGGTGCTGGCGCAGGATCAAAAAACGGTCATCGGAAATTTGCGCGTTTCAGAGTCTTACGCCGATGCCAACGCCCAGGTCACTGACACGCTGAAAACGCTGGTGCTGACCGACCTGGTCAAGATCATCGGCTTGGCGCTGGTGCTGTTCGCCATCGTTTACCGCAAGATTGCCAGGCATCTGCACCAATTGGCCATGGAGGTGACACGTCTTGAGCATTCGGACGGTGCCAGCAAATTGACTGTGCACCGGAATAACATGGGCAATTACCGTGACGAAATTGATATTTTGGTGGATGCCGTCAACCACTTTGTGACAGAGCGCCAACGTGCCGATGAGGCGCAGCGCATTGCAGCTACCGCTTTCGAGTCGCAGCAAGGTGTGACCATCACCAACGCGCAGCGCGTGATTCTGCGGGTGAACAAGGCGTTTACCGCCATCACCGGCTACAGCGCCGAAGAAGCAGTGGGGCAGAACCCGCACATTCTGAAATCTGGCCGTCACGACCAGGCGTTTTATGCCGCCATGACCCAAGCGCTGGAGACGACCGGTGCCTGGGCCGGTGAAATCTGGAACCGGCGCAAGAACGGCGAGGTTTACCCTGAATGGCTCAATATCAGCGCGGTCAAAGACGATGCTGGCCTGACCACCCACTATGTGGCCATCTTCAGCGACATCACCGAGCGCCTCAACGCCCAGACACAAATTGACATGCTGGCCTTTTACGACCCGTTGACCCAGTTGCCCAACCGCCGCCTGTTGATGGACCGGCTGGAGCAGAGCATGCACACCAGCACCCGCCACAGCCGAAAAAGCGCCTTGCTGTTTGTTGATCTGGACAACTTCAAAACCCTCAACGATACGCTGGGCCACCACCAGGGCGACCTGCTGCTGGCACAGGTGTCGCAGCGTCTGAAAACCTGCATTCGCGACGGCGACACGGTGGCCCGCCTGGGCAGTGACGAATTTGTGGTGATGCTGGAGAACTTGAGTGAAGACGACATTGAGGCGGCCACTCAGGCAGAGACCGTGGCCGACAACATCATTCAAGCCTTCCAGCAAGACTTTCAGCTTGACCAAGGGGCGTACCACAGCACACCCAGCATCGGCATCACCCTGTTTGGCGGCGAAGCCTTGCAGAGCAGCGAGCAACCGCTCAGGCACGCCGAACTCGCCATGTTTCAGGCCAAAGCGGCCGGGCGCAACATGCTGCGCTTCTTTGACGCCCGGATGCAGGCTGAAGTCTCGGCCCACGCTGCGCTGGAAGCCGACTTGCGTGAAGCCGTGCAAAAGCAGCAATTCTTGCTGCACTACCAGCCCCAAGTGGTGGGCCCAGGCCGCATTACCGGGGTCGAGGCGCTGGTGCGCTGGCAACACCCGCAGCGCGGCATGGTACCGCCAGCTGAGTTCATCCCACGGGCAGAGGAAAGCGCCCTGATCCTGCCGATAGGCCAATGGGTGCTGGAAACCGCCTGTGCCCAATTGGCGGCTTGGGCCAATCGGCCCGCCCTGGCGCACTTGACCATGGCGGTGAACGTGAGCGCCCATCAGTTTAGGCAGAGCGATTTTGTAGACAGCGTGCTGGCCACCCTGGCGCGCACCAACGCCAACCCGAAACGACTCAAGCTGGAGCTGACCGAGAGCATGCTGATCGACGATGTAGAGGCTGTCATCACCCGCATGGGCGCCCTCAAGGCCTACGGCGTGGCCTTTTCACTGGATGACTTTGGCACGGGTTACTCGTCCCTGGCGTACCTGAAGCGCCTGCCGCTGGACCAGCTCAAGATTGACCAGGGCTTTGTGCGAAACATCGTCACCGACCCCAACGACGCTGCCATTGCCAAAATGGTGGTGGTGCTGGCGGAGAGCCTGGGACTGGCGGTGATTGCCGAAGGGGTGGAGTTGCAGGCACAGGCTGACTTTTTGGCCCACCTGGGTTGCCATGCGTACCAGGGTTACCTGTTCAGCAAGCCACTGCCCCTGGAAAGTCTTGAGGTGTTTGTGCAGATGCCCTCGAGGAATTCTGAAGCACTGTCATCAGCCAACTGACGGGCGGTTTGAAGTGACACCGCCAGGCTGCCATTCGGCGCTTTCTTGTTGCGAATGCGGCATGACAGAGGCCCTTTATTTTTTCAAGTCAATTGAAAATATTGTTCACACGGCATCAGCTCCACAAGCGGTAGAGTCAAGGCTTTGACCCCGGCTCCATTCAACCCGTCAGCACAAGGACTTAAATGAACGCCACTGCTTTTTTGCCAGAACCCACGAAGCTACAAAAATCAGAGCTACAAACGCTTGTGGTACAAGAACTACAGGCCAATTTGCCTGAATATTCGCTGTTATGGAACACTGAGGACACCACGCCCTATGAATGCGACGGCCTGACCGCCTACCGGCAGCGCCCGCTGGTGGTGGCCTTGCCAGAAACTCAAGACCAGGTGCAGGCCGTGCTGCAAACCTGCCAGCGCCTGGGTGTGCCGGTGGTGGCGCGCGGGGCCGGTACCGGCTTGTCAGGCGGCGCCATGCCACACCAAATGGGTGTGACACTGTCACTGGCGCGCTTCAACCGCATCCTGAAGCTTGACCCGCTGGCCCGCACAGCGCTGGTGCAGTGTGGTGTGCGCAACCTGGCCATCAGCGAGGCGGCTTCACCACTGGGCCTGTACTACGCCCCTGACCCGTCCAGTCAGATTGCCTGCACCATTGGTGGCAATGTGGCCGAAAACTCCGGCGGTGTGCATTGCCTGAAATATGGCCTGACGCTGCACAACATTGTGAAAATCAAGGGCTTCACCATGGCCGGTGAGCCTGTTGAGTTTGGCTCGGACGCGCTGGATGCGCCTGGTTATGACCTGATGAGCATCGTGATTGGCTCTGAGGGCATGCTGGCGGTGGTGACTGAGGTGACCGTCAAGCTGATTCCCAAACCGCAATTGGCGCGCTGCATCATGGCCAGTTTTGACGACATCCGCAAGGCGGGCGATGCCGTGGCGGCGGTGATTGCGGCGGGCATCATCCCCGCCGGGCTGGAGATGATGGACAAGCCCATGACCGCTGCCGTGGAAGACTATGTGCATGCCGGCTACGACCTGTGTGCCGAAGCCATTTTGCTGTGTGAAAGCGACGGCACACCAGAAGAAGTTGAAGAAGAAATTGGCCGCATGAGTGCGGTGCTGCTGGCCGCCGGAGCCACCAAAATTGCCGTCAGCCAGAGTGAGAAAGAGCGCATGACCTTCTGGAGCGGGCGCAAAAACGCGTTTCCTGCCAGCGGGCGCATCAGCCCGGATTACATGTGCATGGACAGCACCATTCCGCGCAAACG
The DNA here is from genome assembly GCA_044344025.1 of Rhodoferax sp. Lineage (GTDB taxonomy): Bacteria > Pseudomonadota > Gammaproteobacteria > Burkholderiales > Burkholderiaceae_C > Rhodoferax. Next base: position 4,409 of record JBIJDQ010000017.1, on the reverse strand, counting down.
GGTGGCCGATATTTTGCTGGCCATACAAGACATGGAGAAAAAATACCAACTGCGCTGCGCCAACGTGTTTCACGCCGGTGACGGCAACCTGCACCCCTTGATTTTGTTTGATGCCAATGACCCGGACCAGCTGCACCGGTGTGAGCTGTTTGGTGCCGACATTCTGGAAACCAGTGTGGCCATGGGTGGCACGGTGACCGGCGAACATGGTGTGGGCATCGAAAAGCTCAACAGCATGTGTGTACAGTTCAGCGCGGCAGAGAACGAGCAGATGTTTGGTGTCAAGCGCGCTTTTGACCCGGCCGGGTTGCTCAACCCCGGCAAGGTGATACCCACCCTGCACCGCTGCGCCGAGTATGGCCGCATGCTGGTGCGCGGCGGGCAGATCAAGCACCCCGACTTGCCCCGTTTTTGATAGCACGATATGCAAGGATTACGGGGACTGGCGTGGCTTTTGGCCATGCAATCCATGGGTGAGGTGCTGTCACGCGGCTTGGCGCTGCCTTTTCCGGGGCCGGTGGTTGGCATGTTGCTGCTGCTGTTGGCCTTGCGTTCGGCCGCAGTACGCGAACCGGTGGCGGCCTGTGCCAACTTTTTGCTCTCGCACCTGTCGCTGCTGTTTGTGCCGGTGGGTGTCGGGGTGATGACGCACCTGGGGCTGCTGGGGCAATACGGTGTGCGCATGCTGCTGGTGATTGTGCTGTCCACCTGGATCGGTTTGGCCGTGACCGCATGGGTGCTCAACACGTTCAAGGGGCAAGGCAATGCCTAAGTTTGTGGAGCTTTGGGTCTATCTGTCGGCCACGCCACTGTTTGGCCTGACCGCCACGCTGGTGGTGTATGTGTTGGCGCAAGCCTTGTATGCCCGCTTAAACCAAGCCGCCTGGGCCAACCCGGTGCTGTGGTCGGTGGTGACACTGGCCTGCCTGCTCACCCTGACAGGGGTCGATTACCCCACCTATTTTTCTGGTGCGCAGTTTATCCATTTCCTGCTCGGGCCCGCCGTGGTGGCGCTGGCCTGGCCGCTATGGGAGCGCCGTGCTGCCTTGCGCCAACACTGGCGGGGTTTGTTGACTGCCGCATTGGTGGGTGGGGTGGCGGCCAGCGGGTCAGCGCTGCTGCTGGGCTGGATGGTGGGGTTGCCGCATGACGTGGTGTTGTCGTTGGCACCCAAATCGGTGACGGCGCCAGTGGCCATGGGCATAGCCGACAAGATCGGCGGCATCCCCGCACTGGCTGCGGTGTTTGCCGTGGTGACCGGCATGGTTGGTGCACTCAGTGGTAAGGTCTTGTTTGGCTGGATGAAAATTTCTACAAACACCCATGGCTGGATGGCGCGTGGCTACGCTCTCGGCACTGCTGCGCACGGCATTGGCGCAGCGCGGGCGATGCAGGTGAATGCCGATGCGGGTGCGTTTGCCGGGCTGGCCTTGGGCGTGCAGGTGGTGCTGGCCTCCTTGCTCATACCCTTGGTGTTTCGGCTGTTTTAACGCACCACAATTTCTGCACGACGGTTCTGCGGTTCAACAACTTCGTCTGCGGTGGGGACCAACGGGGCGCGCTCCCCTCGGCCAATGGCTTCAACCAATTCAGCATGGAAGCCCTGGCCTACCAAAAGTTGGCGGATGGTACGAGCGCGCTGCAACGACAGGGCATCATTGGCTTCGACTGCTCCCACCCGGTCAGTGTGTCCGGTGACGATGATTTCTCCCCCTTTTCGAGCCCGGGCCCGCTCCAGGATGGCTGGCAACTGGGCCTGCGATGACGCGGTTAGTTGCGCACCACCGGGTTCAAAATAGAGCAAGAACTGTTCTTGAGCTGGTGGCAGTCGGGCCATCATGGCCCCATACCGGTCCATCACCACCAAGGGGTCGGTGGCAGTCAGGGCCACCTGGCCATTTTTTCCCACCTCAGCTGTTTGATACGGTGCGGCCAGTACCTGAGACCCAAGTGCTGTCTTGACCTCCACCGCGCTGGTTTTACCCCCCCCCTCGGGCAGCAAAATGACGCGGGCCGCTGGTGCACAGGCCACCAAAAGGGCCGCCGAGCACAGACCGGCAAAGCTTTTGAAAAAGCGTGTCATGGCACCTCCACAATAAAGTCGGTGCCACGCACCCCCACCACCGAGGTGGGTGTGGTGACCTTCACCTGATCAGGATGGATTTTTGCAAGCCAGCCTGTCACGACCCGAATGCTGCCCTGGACGAGGTTGAGCGCAAGGCTGCCTTCCTGCGTGGTGCTGTCAAACTGCAACTTGGTCAGTTCAAGCGTGGTGTTGGGCCCCACAGTCAGAACGGTGCCGTCTTTGAGGGTGAGCGAGGTGCTGGCGTAGCGCCCTGTCACGATACGGTCCGCCTGCAACACCCCGCCGCCCGTTTGGGCACTGCGCGCCCCGTCGCTGTTCACCAGGCTGACCTCACCCACCACCGATTTCAAGGTGCCGGTTCGCAGGTCTTGTGCGTTGGCCGCGCTGGCGGTCCACATCAACAGCAACAGCGTCACAAACGAAGCAGTCTTTTTCAGTGTCATGGCGATTCTTTCAAGCAGCGGGTTGAGCACTTGTGCGGTTCAAGCGCTGTGTTTTCAAGATTTGCGGGTAATGCGGGTGCTGGGCTCGTCTTCCGCAAGGATTTGCTCCGCCCAAAGGGCGAGTTTGGCCGTGTCAGCACGCAGCACCTCTTGTTTGACCGCAAGAATTTGAGCAGGATGCATGGAAAAACTGCGCAGGCCCATGCCAAGCAGGAGTCGGGTCATGGCAATGTCGCCCGCCATCTCACCGCAAACACTAACCGACTTGCCATGCGCCCTGCCCTCTGCAATGGTGTTGGCCACCAGTCGCAACACTGCGGGGTGCATCGGATCGTACAAATGGGCCACAGACTCGTCAGCACGGTCAATGGCCAGGGTGTACTGGATTAGGTCATTGGTGCCAATGGACAGAAAATCAAAGTATTTCAAAAACACCTTGAGCGTCAATGCTGCCGCCGGGATCTCGATCATGGCGCCAATTTTGATGGGGCCATACACCACGCCACGGTTGTCGAGTTGCACCCGCGCATGGTCAATCAAGGCCATGGTCTGGCGGATCTCACTGGCATGCACCAGCATGGGTATCAGCAAGTGAATCTGGCCGTGGGCTGCAGCCCGCAAAATAGCCCGCAATTGGGTGAGAAACATGGCCGGGTCAGCCAGGCTCCAGCGAATCGCGCGCAGCCCCAAAGCCGGATTCAGGTGGGCATCGTCACGCAGGGTGTCGTCCAAGGGCTTGTCAGCACCCACATCCACCGTGCGAATCGTTACCGGCAAGCCCTGCATGCCTTCGACCGCGCGCCGGTAGGCATGGTACTGTTCGTCTTCATTGGGCAACTTGCCCCGGCGCCCCATGAACAAAAATTCACTACGAAACAATCCAACGCCCACCGCGCCTGCACTCAGGGCACTGGCTGCGTCATCAGGCATCTCGATGTTGGCCAGCAACTCAATTTTTTGCCCATCCATGGTCACGGCCGGGGTATGTAACAAGCGCAAAAGTCGCCCACGCTGCAGTTCACCCTGGCGCTGCTTGAACCCGTACTCGGCAAGGATGATGGGGGAAGGGTCAACCACCACCACGCCAGCGTCTCCGTCAATGACCACCCAGTCGTCCTGGCGAATCAGGTGGCTGCTCAAGCGCGCACCGACCACGGCCGGAATGTCCAGACTGCGGGCCACGATGGCGGTGTGGGAGGTTCGCCCCCCCACATCAGTGATGAACCCGGCAAACACGCTTTGTTTGAATTGCAGCATGTCCGAGGGGGACAGGTCGTGCGCCACCAGAATCAGGGGCACATCCACGGTGTCGTCGAGCAACAGGTCTTGCTGGGATTTTTTGCGCCCTTGACGCCCCAGGGGCTGTACCAGCGGGGAGGACACCCCCCGCATGGCGCGGACCACTTTTTCGGTGATTTGCTCAAGATCCGCCTTGCGCTCTCGCAAATACTCGTCTTCCATTTCGTCAAATTGGCGCGCCACCACTTCGAGCTGTGTCGTGAGTGCCCACTCGGCGTTGTAAAGGCGGTCTTTGATCCAGTGCCGTACACCGTGGGTAAGTTCTTCGTCTTGCAGCAGCATCAGGTGCACATCGAGCAAGGCGGCCAGTTCGTGCGGGGTTTCTTTGGGCCCCATCAGCGCAATGCTGGTTTGCAGACGGCGAATTTCATCGACCACGGCATCTCGGCCGTCCCTGACACGAACGATTTCCGCTGCGACCTGTGAGGGCTCAATGAAGTAGTGCGCCACATCCAGGCGGCTGGATGCCACAAGCACCGCACGCCCGATGGCAATGCCCCGGGCAACGGCCAGTCCGTGAATCGAGAAGGTCACTCGCCCTCTCCAAACTTGTCCGCAATCAGGGCCAGTAGCGCGGCCAT
>JBIJDQ010000023.1:0-13510 GCA_044344025.1 Rhodoferax sp. | reverse complement strand
TTTCGACTTCAACTTGTGTTCCGATGCCAGCGGCCAACATCATCACGCCCATAATGCTTTTGGCGTTGACGCGGCGTTCGCCACGTGACATCCAAACCTCACACGGAAAACTGCCCGACAGCTTGGTCAACTTGGCAGAGGCACGGGCATGTAAACCCAATTTATTGCTGATGGTCGTGGTGGTTTTTATCATTTTGTTTTCGTTGCTGATTTTGCGGTGCGGTCACGGCCACTTGCATGACACCCTGGGTGCCACCCGCCAATACCCGAGAGACCAAGGCGTCCATGGCTTCGTTGCGGTAAGTCACGGCACGCAAAAGCATTGGCAAGTTGACACCAGCGACCAAACGGCAATTCACCCCGTCAATCAATTTGTTGGCCACATTGCATGGAGTGGCTCCAAACATGTCCGTCAAGACCAGAGTTCGCTCAGTGTTGAGAATGGCCATGGCCATGCGAGCCGCAGCCAGTGACTCTTCAGCCGGCGTGTTGGGCTGCACGTCAAGCACGGCGACATAAGTCGATGCGTCTGGAAACACATGCAGCACGCATTGGCGTAGCGCACTGGCCAGCGGCGCATGGGCGATGATAAATATGCCATTGTTCATGGGTTCAAAAGAGCTGGGGTAGTGCCGTTGACGTCATGGCAACCATTTGCGCCTGACCAATGTGGCCGATTATGACTTTCTAGCACCTAAAAATGAGTACGTGCATGGTTTGACACATGAAATAGATTCACTTCCAGAACAGCGACGCACCGGTTCTCGCTCGCGCTGAATGGTGCAGACTTGCTCCACTCCGTCATACCGGCGGCTCGGCTGGAAGAATGGAACTCTTCACAGCCACCAACGGGCATCAGGGTTTGAGCGCCCCAAAGACTTTTTGCAGCAGCGCACTGCCAGTGCCCAGCGGGTCTTGACGAATTTTTTTCTCTTCCTCAGCAATCATGAGGTAAAGACCGTCAAGGGTTTTGGCCGTTACGTATTGCTCAACACTGACTTGATCACCCTTAATCAAGCCCATTCCTGCGGCCTTGCCCGCAATTTGGTTGTACTTTTCAGCTAGATTGACCCGTGCAGTGGTTTTGGTAACCAAAGGTAAAAATTTCAGGCCAAGGGGTTGCCGCGTCTTCTCTGAGAAGAAGGCTGTCACTGAAGTTGAGCCACCACTAAGTATCTTCTTCGCATCCTGGACGTTCATGCTTTTGACCGCACCGACCAACATGTCGCGCGCAAGAGGCACTGCAGCTTCTGCTGCCTGGTTCATCGCAAGCCTCAACTCGTCCAGTCTTGCGCCCTGGCCAAGGGTGCGCAACAACTTTTCCGCATCCTGCAAGTAGCCAGGCAATGGAATCCGAACCTTGTCATTGCCCATAAAGCCATTGGGCCGCCCCAAAGTTTGAACGGCTACCACTGCGCCTTTTTCTAGCGCCAGCTTGAGGCCTTGAGATGCCTGTGCATTGGTGATGTCACTCAGAGTCGACGCCCAAGCCGAAGCCGGCGCGCCGGACAACAGGCCAGCAAGCGCTAACAAATCGAAACTGAACCTGCGTCTGTTCATGATTTGTCCTTTGATTGGAGAAAAAATTGGGGGGTCTTCAGTCGTTGTGCGGCACGGCATCGGCGATCAGCACAATGCCAAATTATTTCGCCCGAAAATCATCGTGACATGACTTACAGGTGCCACCAGTTGCATTCACCGCCGCCTTGATGCTGTCCAGATTGCCCGACTTGGCGGCGACCGCCAATTTGGACATTTCCGTCTGCATTTTGCTGGCGTAGTCATCAAACTTGGCTTTTTGTGTCCAAATCTCAGGCAAAGCCTTAGTGTCACCTTTGTCAGTGCCAGGCCCAAACGCTACCCAGGGAAGCTTGGCAACAAAATCAGCTGTTGCGGCACTATCGGCAGCAACTTTTGCATCAAACGGAATTTTTCCTGCGGCCATTCCCGCCACACGTCCAAAATTTTGTTGCATTACAAACAGTGCGTTTTTGCGGTACTTGATGGCATCTTCAGGTTTTGCGAACTGTGCGGTAGCAGGCAAGGCACAGAACAGCATCGCACTGGCAAGGATCAAGGATGAGGTCTTTTTCATGGTGGGGCTTTCAGTGGAAATATATAAAACAGAAGGCACAACAGTGTATAAGTATTTGATAAAGTGCGATGATCTGACTTTAAAAGGGTAGTAATGGCTGCAAATGTTCGAGTCTGGGATGCGCCAACGCGCCTTTTTCATTGGGCGCTCATGGTGTGCTTCGTTGGGTTGGTGACCACATCCCAGATTGGCGGTGGCGCCATGGTGTGGCACTTTCGCTTTGGTTATAGCGTGCTGACGCTGCTGCTGTTTAGGCTCATTTGGGGGGTTTACGGAGGTTATTGGTCTCGCTTTAAAGCCTTCGTCTACTCACCCAATGTGGTGCTTGGCTACTTGAGAGGACAAGCACTCCCCATGCATCAGGTGGGGCACAACCCACTCGGCGCGTTGTCAGTGTTTGCCATGTTGTTTTTCTTGCTCGCTCAGGTGGTGTCAGGTTTGATGAGCGACGACGAGATTGCCTCGGTCGGTCCACTTGTTCCTTTTGTTTCTTCGACTTGGGTGAACTACGCCACGTACTACCACAAGGAAATTGGCAAAGTGGCTTTGCTGGTGCTTGTGGTGTTTCACTTGTGTGCCATTGCCTTTTACTACTTCCGCAGCCACGAGAACCTGGTGCGACCTATGGTGACTGGCGACAAGTTGCTTTCCTTTGCTGCACCAAGCGCTAGCGACACCATAGCTGATCGCATAAGGGCAGGAGTCATCTTTGTGGGTTGCACGGCACTTGTTTCGAGCGCGGTCACTTGGTTGGGATAGACGTATTTTTTAGGTAATGCGCACCACCCACCTTAAATTGGTTTCTCTGCATGTTTGAAATCCGCTGCCCGACGACCCTCGACGCGTGGACCGCAGTTCGAGCACTTCTCGTCGATTACGCCCAAAGCCTGAACATCGACCTTTGTTTCCAAAATTTTGAGGCCGAATTAGCGGAGTTGCCCGGTGAGTATTCGCCCCCCCGGGGTGCGTTCATGACTGTCCATGCAGAGGGAATATTGGTGGGGTGCTGCGCATTACGTCCACTGGACTCGGTGGACTACCCCAACGCAGCCGAAATGAAGCGACTGTACATTCGCCCTGCCTACCGTGGGAACGGACTAGGACGCCTTTTGACCGAGTCCATTCTCGATGCCGCCCGACATTTCCATTACGCCTATGTCTTGCTTGACACGCTCAGCGGCATGGAAACCGCGCGCAACCTCTACGGAGACCTTGGTTTTGAGGAAGTAGCGCCCTACTACTTCAACCCTATCGAAGGTGCGCACTACCTGCTAGTCCGACTCTGAGCGTCATCGCGTGTACCAGCACAAGCCGAACAAAAACCCATTGACGGTCAATCAGGCGGTCACTTGACTCAACAAGGTGGCCGCATCACTGACTTCAAATTTCCCAGGACCTTCAAGGTTTAATGAAACAACCTTGCCATCCCTCACCAACATTGAATACCTGTTGCTTCGCAGCCCCATGCCCTTACCCGTTAGGTCAAGGGTCAAGCCGGTAGCCTTTGCAAATACAGCGTCCCCGTCGGCCAGCATACGAACCTTGTGGCCTGTCTTTTGGTCGCGGGCCCATGCACCCATCACAAATGCATCGTTCACACTGACACACCAAATTTCATCCACGCCTGCCGCCTTGAAGGCTTCATAGTTTTCAACATAACCCGGCACGTGCTTTGCAGAACAGGTTGGTGTGAATGCGCCAGGCAACGCAAACAGGGCAATGGTTTTGCCAGCAGTAGCCGCCGCGACATTCACTGGATTTGGACCAATACTGCAACCCTCGCCTTCAACATCGCGGTATTCCATTAAGGTGGTCGCGGGAAGGTTGTCACCAACTCTAATCATGAGAAACTCCAATCAAGAAAAAAAGGTAAGTACAAACAAGAACGGCCCACATTGTGGGCCGTTTATTCAAAAGCTGCGTGCCAGCCTTATGAAATCCTACACCATCACGGCTTTTTCAACCAAACGGGTCGCTACCCAGTTTTTGGTTTTAGAAATCGGACGGCTTTCCGTGATTTCGATGACATCACCCATCTTGTACTCGCCCTTTTCGTCATGGGCGTGGTACTTGCTGGACTTGCCAACGATCTTGCCGTAGAGCTCGTGTTTCACACGGCGCTCGATCAGCACAGTCACTGTCTTTGCACGTTTGTCGCTGACCACCTTGCCAATCAAAGTGCGCTTGAGGGATGTTTTAGCTTCCGTCATTTGTCGCTCCTTATTTGGCGGATGTTTCAGCGCTTTGCTTCTCGACAAGAATGGTCTTGGCGCGAGCAATGTCACGGCGCGCGGTGCGCAGCGTAGCGGTGTTGGTAAGTTGTTGAGTGGCTTTTTGCATACGGAGTCCAAAATGTGCTTTTTGCAGCGCTTTGACTTCAGTTTGCAGACCGGCCACGTCTTTTTGGCGGAGTTCAGTCGTTTTCATATCATGTTCTCCTGATCACTGGCCAATCATGCGAGCGACAAAGGTTGTCCGTAAAGGCAGCTTGGCAGCTGCCAAACGAAACGCTTCACGAGCCAACTCTTCTGTAACACCGACGATTTCAAAAACGATCTTACCTGGCTGAATTTCAGCAACGTAATACTCCGGATTGCCTTTGCCGTTACCCATACGCACTTCAGCAGGCTTTTGGGAAATTGGCTTGTCTGGGAAGACACGAATCCAGATACGACCACCACGTTTGACGTGACGGGAAATAGCACGGCGAGCAGCCTCAATTTGACGGGCTGTCAAACGACCACGATCAATACATTTCAGACCAAAATCACCAAATGCGACCGAGCTGCCTCGGGTTGCGATACCGGTGTTACGGCCTTTTTGCTCTTTGCGGTACTTCCGACGAGCGGGTTGCAACATAATTATTCTCCTTTTCCGTCAGCTGCTGCAGCTGGCGCGGCAACCTTGCGGACGCGCTGAACGGTTGGTTTGGCTGCGTTGGCTCCTAAAGCCTCCGCAGGTTTATCACTACCATCGGTAGGAGCTGAATTGCTACCCATGGGAGGACGACGCGCTCCGCGAGGAGCCGGACGATCAGAGCCTGGACGGCCACCCCGGTCATCACGACGGGGACCACGAGGACGGCGCTCATCATCTGGACGTGGTGTCTCAACAGCGGGCAAATCATTCCGACCTAAGGTGTCACCCTTGTAAACCCAAACTTTGACACCGATGATGCCGTAAGTAGTTTTAGCTTCAGACGTACCGTAATCGATGTCTGCACGAAGGGTGTGCAATGGCACTCGGCCTTCGCGGTACCACTCAGTACGAGCAATCTCAATGCCGTTCAAACGACCAGCCGACATGATCTTGATACCCAAAGCACCCAGACGCATGGCATTTTGCATGGCACGTTTCATAGCGCGACGGAACATAATGCGCTTTTCCAGCTGTTGCGTGATCGAGTCAGCAATCAACTTCGCATCGATTTCGGGCTTTCGCACCTCTTCGATATTCACGGCAACTGGTACACCTAACTGTTTGCCCAGTTCGCGCTTCAAATTTTCAATGTCCTCGCCCTTTTTGCCGATCACAACACCCGGACGAGCCGAGTAAATCGTAATGCGCGCATTTTTGGCTGGCCGCTCAATCAGCACCCGGGAAACGGATGCATTTTTGAGTTTGGCTTTCAGGTACTCACGTACCTTGATGTCTTCCGCCAGCATGCCAGCAAAATCACGGTCATTGGCATACCAACGTGATGCCCAGTTGCGGCTGATCGACAAGCGAAAGCCGGTTGGATGGATTTTTTGTCCCATATCTTCCTGGCCTCTTTCAGTTACCAACCGTCACGTACACATGGCACGTGGGTTTTCTGATTTGGTTGCCACGACCTTTAGCGCGGGCCGTGAAGCGCCTGAGCGATGCACCTTGTTCGACGTAGATGGTTTTCACCTTCAACTCGTCAATATCTGCACCGTCATTGTGTTCAGCGTTAGCGATGGCCGATTCCAGAACTTTTTTGATGATCACAGCAGCTTTTTTCTGCGTGAACTGCAAAATGTTCAGGGCCTGGTCCACCTTTTTGCCACGGATCAAATCCGCGACCAAACGGCCTTTATCGACCGACAAACGAACGCCACGAAGGGTTGCACGTGTTTCCATGGTCACCTCCTTATTTCTTAGAGACTTTTTTGTCTGCCGGATGACCCTTGAAAGTACGGGTGAGTGCAAACTCCCCCAACTTATGGCCAACCATTTGATCGGTAATATAGACAGGCACGTGTTGCTTACCGTTGTGCACAGCAATGGTCAAGCCGATGAAGTCGGGCAGAACCATTGAGCGACGTGACCAAGTCTTAATCGGCTTCTTGTCTTTGGTAGCAACCGCTTTTTCAGCTTTTGCAACCAGATGATGGTCGACAAAGGGACCTTTTTTGAGAGAACGAGTCATTTACCTGCCCCTTACTTCTTGCGACGCGACACGATCATGACCTGCGTGCGCTTGTTGTTACGGGTCCGGTATCCCTTTGTAAGATTACCCCAAGGATCGACTGGGTGGCGACCCTCGCCGGTTTTACCTTCACCACCACCATGCGGGTGATCAACCGGGTTCATCACCACACCGCGAACGGTAGGACGGATACCCATCCAACGCTTCACTCCAGCTTTCCCCAATTGGCGCAAGCTGTGTTCCTCGTTAGCGACTTGACCAAGCGTTGCCCGGCATTCGATATGAATCTTGCGCACCTCGCCTGACCTCATACGAACCTGGGCGTAAGTGCCTTCACGTGCCAGCAGTGTTGCAGATGCACCAGCAGAGCGAACCATCTGCGCGCCTTTTCCAACTTGCAACTCAATACAGTGGACAATCGAGCCCACTGGAATGTTGCGAATTGGAAGCGTGTTACCCACACGAATAGGCGCCTCTGAGCCACTCATAATGCTGCTGCCAACTTCAAGTCCGCGCGGCGCAATTATGTAACGACGTTCACCATCGGCGTAACACACCAAAGCGATGTGCGCCGAACGGTTCGGATCGTATTCAATACGCTCAACCTTGGCAGGAATCGCATCTTTGTTGCGCAAAAAGTCGACGACACGGTAATGGTGCTTATGACCGCCACCTTTGTGGCGCGTCGTAATGTGCCCGTTGTTGTTGCGGCCTGCATGCTGAAACTGAGGCTCCAGCAACGCTGCATGAGGCGCACCCTTGTAAAGGTGATCACGCGAGATCTTCACCATGCCACGACGGCCTGGTGAGGTTGGTTTCATTTTAATGACAGCCATGATTACGCAGCCTCCCCACCGAGGTTCAACTCTTGACCAGGCTTGAGCATGACGTAGGCCTTGCGAACGTTATCGCGACGACCCACTGACTTGCCAAAACGCTTGGTTTTACCTTTAGTGTTGACCACAGAGACGCCCTTGACTTCAACTTTGAACATCAATTCAACGGCAGCCTTGATTTCGGGCTTCGTCGCGTCCTGTAACACTTTGAAGGTCACCGCGTTGCTCTTCTCTGCTGCCATCGTCGCTTTTTCAGACACGATCGGAGCGATAAGAACTTGCATCAGACGACCTTCGTCAAATTTCAGATTTTGGGAACCGTGGCTCATGCGAACATCTCCTGAAGTTTACCCATGGCAGCTTTGGTCACCAACACCTTACGGTAGTGAACCAACGACACAGGGTCAGCATAGCGAGGCTCAACCACCAACACGTTCACGAGATTGCGCGAAGCGAGGTAAAGATTTTCATCAACTTCGTCGGCAATCACCAGCACAGAGTCAAGATTCATCGCCTTGAATTTCGCAGCCAAAGATTTGGTCTTGGGCGAATCCACGGTCAAAGAATCCACAACTGCCAAGCGTCCTTCGCGAGCCAATTGGGAGAAAATGGAGGCCATACCCGCGCGGTACATCTTCTTGTTGATTTTTTGCGCGAAGTTTTCGTCCGGCATATTCGGAAAAATTCGGCCACCGCCACGCCACAAAGGCGAAGAGGTCATACCAGCACGAGCGCGACCAGTTCCCTTTTGTTTAAAAGGCTTTTTTGTCGAGTGACGCACTTGTTCGCGGTCTTTTTGAGCGCGAGTACCTTGGCGTGCATTTGCCTGGAAGGCAACAACCACCTGGTGAACCAAGTCTTCGTTGTATGCACGACCAAACACTGCTTCAGGCACATCCAATTTGGAAGCTACTTGACCTTGATCATTTAGGAGTTCGAGTTGCATCAGATCACTCCTTTAGCATCAACAGGTTTTGCCTTCACAGCAGGGCGCACGGTCACAAAGCCGCCAGCCGAACCAGGAATAGCCCCTTTGATCATCAAAAGCTGACGTGCTTCATCAATACGCACAACATCCAGATTTTGTGTAGTCACCAGATCGTCACCCAAGTGACCCGTCATGCGCTTACCTGGAAATACTCGACCAGGATCCTGCGCCATACCGATAGAACCAGGCACATTGTGCGAACGACTGTTACCGTGCGAGGCACGCTGCGAACTCATGTGGTGACGCTTAATGGTGCCCGCAAAACCCTTACCAATCGATGTACCTTGCACATCGACCTTTTGACCCACAACAAACAGAGCCGAAACAGGCACAGTAGCGCCCGCTGGGTACTGAGAGGCCGTTTCCGCCAAGACACGAAATTCCCGAATAATTTCACCAGCCTCAACACCTGCTTTTGCGAGGTGACCGGCTGCAGGCTTGATGACTCGCGATGCTTTTCGCGAACCAAATGTCACTTGTAAAGCGACATAGCCATCGTTCTCCTGGGATTTGACCTGGGTCACGCGGTTGTTTGACACATCGACCACGGTTACTGGAATTGCATTCCCATCATCCGTGAACAAACGCATCATGCCAACTTTGCGCCCCAGCAACCCTAAGTGATTGCTAAGACTCATTGTTTTCTCCGTAACTTTCACCGGCACAACTTCAATTGGCTGCACACGTTTTTTCGTGAAAGACTGTTAATAAAACTCCGCTTGCGCAGAGCCTGTCAGTATAGCGCAGAATTTGCACATAATGCAAATAGAGCGATACTCCAATATAGGAATAAGCTCAGCTGATGAGTTTATTCCTGCGAGGTTTACTGCAACTTGATCTCTACGTCCACACCAGCAGGCAAGTCTAGCTTCATCAAGGCATCAACTGTTTTATCAGTTGGGTCAACGATGTCCATCAAACGCTGGTGGGTGCGAATTTCAAACTGATCGCGACTGGTCTTGTTGACGTGTGGCGAACGCAGAATATCGAAGCGCTTCATGCGTGTTGGCAGAGGCACTGGACCCTTGACAATCGCACCCGTACGTTTCGCTGTATCAACAATTTCCGCTGCGGACTGGTCGATCAGTTTGTAGTCAAATGCCTTCAGGCGAATGCGAATTTTTTGTTTCGTTGCCATGTTGTTTCCTTAAGCAATAACCTTGGCAACCACACCCGCACCAACGGTCTTGCCACCTTCACGGATAGCAAAACGCAGACCTTCTTCCATGGCGATCGGAGCAATTAGCTTCACCGTGATTGACACGTTGTCACCTGGCATGACCATTTCCTTGCCTTCTGGCAGCTCGATGGCACCGGTCACGTCGGTCGTGCGGAAGTAGAACTGGGGACGATAGTTGTTGAAGAACGGTGTATGGCGGCCACCTTCATCTTTGGACAAGACATAGATCTCGCCCGTGAAATGGGTGTGCGGCTTGATCGAACCCGGCTTGCACAGCACTTGACCGCGCTGGACATCTTCCCGCTTGGTGCCGCGCAGCAAGATGCCGACGTTGTCGCCAGCCTGGCCTTGGTCGAGCAGTTTGCGGAACATTTCAACACCGGTACAGGTGGTTTTGACGGTGTCATGGATGCCGACGATTTCGATTTCTTCGCCAACTTTGACAATGCCACGCTCAATACGACCCGTGACCACGGTGCCACGGCCTGAGATGGAGAACACGTCTTCGACTGGCATCAGGAAAGCACCGTCAACGGCACGTTCTGGCAACGGGATGTAGCTGTCAAGTGCGTCAGCGAGTTTCATGATGGCTTGTTCGCCGAGTTCACCTTTGTCACCCTCCATGGCGAGCTTGGCAGAACCATGAATGATGGGGGTTGCATCGCCTGGGAAGTCATACTTGTCCAGGAGTTCGCGCACTTCCATTTCAACGAGTTCCAGCAATTCGGCATCGTCCACCATGTCGCATTTGTTCAGGAACACGATGATGTAGGGCACGCCGACCTGACGGGCCAGCAGGATGTGCTCACGAGTTTGCGGCATGGGGCCATCAGCAGCGGAGCACACCAGAATGGCACCGTCCATTTGGGCTGCGCCAGTAATCATGTTTTTCACATAGTCAGCGTGGCCAGGGCAATCCACGTGGGCGTAGTGGCGGTTTGCTGTTTCGTATTCAACGTGGGCGGTGTTGATGGTGATGCCGCGCGCCTTTTCTTCGGGCGCTGCGTCAATTTGGTCATAGGCTTTTGCCGTACCACCAAACTTAGCTGCCAACACCGAGGTGATGGCTGCTGTCAAGGTGGTTTTACCGTGGTCGACGTGACCGATGGTGCCCACATTGACGTGGGGCTTGGTTCGCGCGAATTTCTCTTTTCCCATTTCGATTCCTTTAATGAACAATGCCCGTGGATTGGTTTAATGTTTGCAGTTCGTCACAGCGTCCTTGGCCACGGGCAACCGAGGGTGCGAAATCGCAGACAACTTTTTGCCTACTGGCCACTAACCAAAGTGCTTAGCAACTTTGATCAGCGCATAAACAAGTTACTTGGCTCTGGCCGCCATGATGGCTTCGGACACGTTACGCGGTGCTTCCGTGTAGTGCTTGAATTCCATCGTGTAGGTGGCACGGCCTTGGGACATGGAGCGCAAAGTAGTCGAGTAACCAAACATCTCTGACAGTGGCACCTCGGCCTTGATCGCCTTACCACCACCGACCATGTCTTCCATACCTTGCACCATACCGCGACGAGATGACAGGTCGCCCATCACGTTTCCGGCGTAATCTTCTGGCGTTTCCACTTCCACGGCCATCATCGGCTCAAGAATGACCGGGCTTGCTTTACGGCAACCCTCTTTGAAACCAAAGATGGCAGCCATCTTGAAGGCAAGTTCATTCGAGTCCACATCATGGTACGAACCAAAATGCAGCGTGACCTTGACATCTACCACGGGGTAACCAGCCAATACACCTTGGGTCACCGCTTCGTGAATGCCTTTTTCGACCGCAGGAATGTATTCGCGGGGAACCGTTCCGCCCTTGATTGCGTCCACAAACTCAATGCCCTTCCCCGCCTCATTGGGTTCAATCTTCAAGACCACGTGGCCGTACTGGCCCTTGCCACCGGACTGCCGCACAAATTTGCCTTCTGCATCTTCGATGGTCTTACGAATGGTTTCGCGGTAGGCGACCTGAGGCTTACCTACATTAGCTTCCACACCAAACTCGCGCTTCATGCGGTCGACAATGATTTCCAAGTGCAACTCGCCCATACCGGCGATCAAAGTCTGGCCGGACTCTTCATCGGTTTTGACACGGAACGACGGATCTTCTTGTGCCAAACGCTGCAAGGCAATGCCCATTTTTTCCTGGTCAACCTTGGTCTTGGGTTCCACTGCCTGCGTGATCACTGGCTCAGGGAAAATCATGCGCTCCAGCATGATGATCGCTGTAGGGTCACACAAAGTCTCGCCTGTGGTCACATCCTTCAAGCCAATACAGGCAGCGATGTCACCCGCAACAATTTCGCTTACTTCCTCGCGCTTGTTGGCGTGCATTTGCACAATACGACCGATGCGTTCCTTTTTACCTCGAATCGGGTTGTAAACGGTATCGCCCTTGGTCAAAACGCCTGAGTAAACACGCACAAAAGTCAACTGGCCAACAAACGGGTCAGTCATCAATTTGAATGCCAGTGCCGAGAATTTCTCAGAGTCACTTGCCTGACGAACCACCGGTGCTTCGTCTTCATCCATGCCCTTGACGGGTGGAATATCCACGGGTGACGGCATGAATTCAATCACGGCGTCAAGCATGCGCTGAACGCCTTTGTTCTTGAAAGCAGAACCACAGTACATGGGCTGAATTTCGCTGGCGATGGTCCGCGTCCGAATGCCGAGCTTGATTTCTTCTTCGGTCAAGTCACCTTCTTCAAGGTACTTGTTCATGAACTCTTCAGAGGCTTCAGCAGCAGCTTCCACCATCTTCTCGCGCCACTCTTTGGCAAGCTCAAGTAATTCAGCGGGGATTTCACGGTAGTCAAACAACATACCCTGTGAAGCTTCGTCCCAAATGATGGCCTTCATCTTGAGCAAGTCAACCACCCCGGTGAAGTTTTCTTCAGCGCCAATTGGGATCACCATAGGCACTGGACTAGCCTTCAGGCGCAGTTTCATCTGCTCGACGACTTTGAAAAAGTTGGCACCGGTGCGGTCCATCTTGTTCACAAAGGCCAAACGTGGCACCTTGTACTTGTTGGCCTGCCGCCAAACCGTTTCCGACTGGGGCTGTACACCACCCACAGCACAGTAAACCATGCAAGCGCCGTCAAGCACGCGCATCGATCGCTCAACTTCAATGGTGAAGTCAACGTGTCCGGGGGTATCAATGATATTAATGCGGTGCTCGGGCAAGGACTTGTCCATGCCTTTCCAGAAACAGGTCGTGGCAGCAGAGGTGATCGTGATGCCACGCTCTTGCTCTTGCTCCATCCAGTCCATGGTGGCCGCGCCATCGTGCACTTCGCCAATCTTGTGGTTCACACCAGTATAAAAAAGTACGCGCTCAGTAGTGGTTGTTTTACCGGCATCAATGTGAGCCGAAATACCGATGTTGCGGTAGCGCTCAATGGGGGTATGGCGAGCCATGGTGGATCCTTAGGTGATCTGAATCTTGGGAAACATGGCCGCAAAGGCGGCCAGGTAGACAGCCCCCGGCGGATCCGGGAGCCATTTGATGATTTTAGAAACGGAAGTGCGAGAAAGCTTTATTGGCTTCGGCCATGCGGTGAACCTCATCACGCTTTTTCATCGCTCCGCCGCGACCTTCAGTGGCTTCCATCAACTCATTTGCCAGACGCAATGCCATTGATTTTTCGCCACGCTTGCGGGCTGCTTCCTTGATCCAGCGCATGGACAGCGCCAAGCGACGCACCGGGCGCACTTCAACCGGCACTTGGTAGTTGGCACCACCGACACGGCGAGACTTCACTTCAACCAGAGGCTTGACGTTGTTGATGGCCATCGTGAAGGCTTCAACCGGGTCTTTACCTGGATTCTTCTTTTCGATTTGTTCAAGAGCACCATAAATAATGCGCTCGGCGATCGCTTTTTTGCCGCCTTCCATGATCACGTTCATGAATTTGGACAGCTCTACATTGCCGAACTTGGGATCCGGCAGAATTTCACGTTTAGGGACTTCGCGACGACGTGGCATTTTTTCACCTCTTTGCTTCAGTTGGCA
>JBIJDQ010000053.1:0-9053 GCA_044344025.1 Rhodoferax sp. | reverse complement strand
AGCCCGCCAAAACACCAAAAGAAGCCTTGGGGGCAAGCACCGCTACCTTTGATGCAACTGATCGTTTGGCCGGAACAAACTTATGACTTACTCGCTGCTTGTTAACAACGGCTGCTTTTTTGGATTTATTGAACTGAGGCTTACTCGGCGCAGCAAGGGCAACTGGTGACCAGACAAACCAGCTCAGAAGGGTGAGTACGCATAGCAAACTGCGCGTCTTATCTCCAAGCAGGCCTTTTTGAAAGTTTGTCATGTGGTGTTCTCTTGGCGAAGTATTTGCAAGGTCGTAGTTTATGCTAGAAAGTCTCGCATTGACAAGCACTTGCGAGACCTTCCTAAACTGATTTATCCCTGTGCCGCAACACGTTCCGCTTGGCTTTGCAGCTTGTTCAGTGCACTCAAATAGGCCTTGGCTGATGCCACCACGATGTCTGGATCGGCACCCACGCCGTTCACAACACGACCGCTGTGCTGGAGACGAACGGTAACCTCGCCCTGGCTCTCGGTCGAGCCACTAATTGCATTCACCGAATAGAGTACCATTTCGGCACGGCTCTTAACGTTGACTTCAATGGCTTTCAGCGAAGCATCGACCGGGCCATTTCCATTGGACGTGCCAGTAACCTCTTTGCCGCCCACAGTCATGACCACTGTCGCCTGGGGCATTTCACCGGTTTCGCTGTGCTGCGAAAGTGAAACAAAACCATACAAGTCATGGCTATGTGCCACACTTTCTTCGCTGACAAGAGCCAATATGTCTTCGTCAAAAATTTCACTCTTGCGGTCCGCCAAATCTTTGAACTTGGCAAACGCGGTGTTGGTCTCTGCTTCACTTTCCATCTGAACACCAAGCTCAAGTAAACGCTGTTTAAAGGCATTGCGCCCACTCAGCTTGCCCATGACCATTTTGTTTGCTGACCAGCCCACATCTTCAGCACGCATAATTTCATAGGTATCGCGCGCCTTCATCATGCCGTCCTGATGAATTCCCGAGGCATGGGCGAATGCATTTGCGCCCACAATGGCCTTATTGGGTTGCACAACAAACCCGGTGGTTTGACTCACCATGCGACTAGCAGCCAAGATTTGGGAAACATCTACCCCGACATCCAGATTGAAATAATCGCGCCGAGTACGCAAGGCCATCACCACCTCTTCCAAACTGCAATTGCCAGCCCGCTCACCCAGGCCATTAATCGTGCACTCAACTTGGCGGGCGCCGCCAATCATGACACCAGCCAATGAATTGGCCACGGCCATACCCAAGTCGTTGTGGCAATGCACCGACCAAATGGCCTTGTCAGAATTCGGTACACGCTCACGGAGCCGCTTGATGAAACTACCATACAGCTCGGGGATTGCATACCCGACGGTATCGGGCACATTGATGGTACTTGCGCCTTCGTTAATTACTGCCTCAATGACTCGGCACAAAAAGTCCTCTTCACTGCGGTAGGCATCTTCGGCACTGAATTCAACGTCAACCACCCGGTTGCGGGCAAATCGAACTGCCTGTTTCGCCTGCTCCAGCACCTGCTCAGGAGTCATCCTCAATTTCTTTTCCATGTGCACCGGCGAAGTGGCAATAAAAGTATGGATTCGCGCCCGGTTAGCGTTCATCAAAGCGTCGGCGGCCAACGTGATATCACGGTCATTTGCCCGGGACAAAGAGCAAATAGTCGAGTCCTTGATCGTATTGGCAATGGCCTTGATAGCTTCAAAATCACCATTGGAACTGGCAGCGAATCCGGCTTCAATCACATCGACTTTCAGCCGTTCCAACTGACGTGCAATCCGCAGCTTTTCATCACGCGTCATAGATGCACCCGGCGATTGCTCGCCATCACGCAAAGTGGTGTCAAAAATCACTAATTTTTCGGCCATGTCATAACTCCTGAGTTTTCAATGAATTCGCAATCGAAATTTGTTTGAATCAACAAAAAAGCCCGTTGCGAAAGGCATACGGGCTTTTTTGGATTTGATGCAAATATGCGCTAACAACCCCACCCGTTCGGTGTCGGTTTTAGGGCTAGTGAAAATTTTTGCATAACTAAAATATACCATAAGTTTTGCGTTGCAAAACTGAGCCAGCGTTGCCAACCAGCGTGCAATACCTACTTGTGCAAACCGCGTTCTTCCGGCTCGTCAGTGGAGGTGCTGATCACGCTTGTGGGAATGCCCTTGGCTTTGCGCCAAATGTAGATGACATAGCCACTCAAGCCGTACGCAACAAAGACACCAAACATAACAATCGGCGGGTCAATATTAATAACGGCAATGCCAATGGCCAGCAAAACAATGACCGTAAAAGGCACACTGCGTCTCATGTGAACGTCTTTAAAGCTATAAAACGGCACGTTAGTCACCATGGTCAGGCCAGCGTAAAGAGAGATCGCAAACATAGCCCATGCCCACTGGTCGCCCTTGGCTCCCAAGTCAGTCATGACCCAGATAAATCCGGCGACCAGAGCCGCAGCAGCGGGAGAGGGCAAACCCTGAAAATAGCGCTTGTCGACAACTGCCGTGTTGACATTAAAACGTGCCAACCGAAGCGCAGCACAAGCACAGTAGACAAAAGCCGCAATCCAGCCCCAACGCCCCAACCCCTTCAGCGCCCAGACATAAGCAATCAGCGCAGGAGCCGCACCAAAAGACACCATGTCAGAGAGTGAATCCATTTGCTCACCAAATGCACTCTGCGTGTTCGTCATCCGCGCCACACGTCCATCGAGGCTATCGAGGATCATGGCGCAAAAAATGCCAACAGCTGCCAAATCAAAGCGACCATTGATTGCCATGACGATGGCATAGAACCCGCCAAATAAGGCGGCAAGCGTGAACAAATTGGGCAGTATATAAATACCTTTTCGGCGCTTCTTTAGCGCAACATCTTCCCCATGATCATCTGTCGGTGTAGTCACATCATCCATTCGTTTTGCCTCAGCGAGTCGCCATAATAACAAAGGCCACCGAAGTGGCCTTTATGAGAGGAAACGTCGCCACTAATTGCGAGTTTGATCAACCAATTTATTTTTGGCAATCCAGGGCATCATGGCCCGCAACTGTGCACCGACCACCTCGATTTGGTGATCAGCAGTATTGCGACGGCGCGCGGTCATGCTCGGGTAATTGGTGCGACCTTCCAAGATAAACATCTTGGCGTAATCACCGTTTTGAATGCGCTTCAGCGCATTGCGCATGGCTTCGCGACTCTGGGCATTGATCACCTCTGGGCCGGTCACATACTCACCGTACTCGGCATTGTTGGAAATCGAGTAGTTCATGTTGGCGATGCCGCCTTCATAAATTAAATCGACGATCAGCTTGAGCTCGTGCAGACATTCAAAGTAGGCCATTTCTGGTGCATAACCAGCCTCAACCAGGGTCTCATAACCCATCTTGATCAGTTCAACGGCACCACCGCACAACACCGCCTGCTCACCAAACAAGTCAGTCTCTGTTTCTTCCTTGAAGTTGGTTTCAATGATGCCAGCCTTACCCCCACCATTGGCCATTGCATAAGACAGAGCCAGATCACGCGCCTTGCCACTCTTGTCCTGGTGAATCGCAATCAGGTGCGGCACGCCGCCACCCTGGGTGTAGGTGTTACGCACGGTATGGCCGGGAGCCTTGGGGGCAACCATCCAGACATCCAGATCTGCCCGTGGCACCACTTGGTTGTAATGCACGTTAAAACCATGGGCAAACACCAACGAGCCACCCTGCTTCATGTTAGGTGCCACATTGTTGGTGTATACCTCGGCGATTTGCTCGTCTGGCAACAAAATCATGACGACATCCGCCACTTTGACCGCATCATTAACTTCCATCACCGTCAAACCGGCCTTACCAACCTTGTCCCATGAGGCTCCGCCTTTGCGCAAACCAACGACCACTTTGACACCGCTGTCGTTCAGGTTTTGGGCATGTGCATGACCTTGGCTGCCGTAGCCAATAATGGCCACTGTCTTGCCCTTAATTAGGCTCAGATCACAATCTTTATCGTAAAAAACTTTCATCAATCTCTCCATTATTAAAAAACTTGCGGGACAGGCAATTAGCCCTCTCCCTAACTGACTAAACTCGCAAAATCCGCTCGCCACGGCCGATGCCACTGGAGCCAGTACGCACTGTCTCTAGAATTGCACCACGCTCAATCGCGTCCAAGAACGCGTCGTTCTTGGACTGGTCACCCGTCAACTCAATGGTGTAACTCTTCTCGGTCACATCAATGATGCGGCCCCTGAAAATGTCCGCCATGCGCTTGATTTCTTCACGCTCCTTGCCCACCGCCCGCACCTTGACCATCATCAACTCACGCTCGGTGTAAGCACCTTCTGTCAAGTCCACCACTTTCACCACTTCGATCAAGCGATTCAAATGCTTGGTGATCTGTTCGATCACCTCGTCTGAGCCGTGCGTTTGAATGGTCATCCGGGACAGACTGGGATCCTCGGTGGGAGCCACCGTGAGCGAGTCAATGTTGTAGCCACGGGCAGAAAACAGACCAACCACACGCGACAGTGCACCGGCTTCGTTTTCAAGCAAAACTGCAATGATATGTTTCATGGTCAAAGGTCCTCCGCACTCAACAGCATTTCGGTAATACCCTTACCTGCCTGCACCATAGGGAACACATTTTCAGTTGGGTCTGTGCGGAAATCCATGAAGACGGTACGGTCTTTTAGCTTACGCGCTTCCCGCAGCGCCGGCTCCACATCTTGTGCGCGCTCAATCAACATACCCACGTGACCATAGGCCTCGGCAAGTTTCACAAAGTTGGGCAACGCGTCCATGTAGCTGTGGCTGTAACGGCCTTCGTATTCAACCTCTTGCCACTGACGCACCATGCCCAAGTAACGATTGTTCAGAGCCACGATCTTGATGGGCGTGTTGTATTGAAGACAGGTCGATAACTCCTGAATACACATTTGTACGGAGCCCTCACCGGTGATGCAAAAAACCTCACTTTCAGGCTTGGCTAACTTTATACCCATAGCGTACGGAATGCCCACACCCATGGTCCCTAACCCCCCGGAGTTGATCCATCGCCGGGGTTCGTCAAAGCGGTAATACTGGGCAGCCCACATCTGGTGCTGGCCCACGTCTGACGTGATGTAGGTATCTGCATCTTTGGTCATATTCCACAGAGTTTCCACTACATACTGAGGTTTGATGATGTCATTTTGACCATGGTCGTATTTCAGGCAATCGCGTTTCCGCCAGCCTTCAATGGTGTCCCACCAAGCACCCAATGCGTTGGCATCCGGCTTCACAGTGCTTTCCTTGACCATCGAAATCATCTCGGACAGCACTTCCTTGACATCACCGACGATCGGAATATCGACCTTAACTCGCTTGGAAATGCTTGAAGGGTCAATATCGATGTGAATGATCTTGCGTTCATTCTGCGCAAAGTGTTTGGGGTTACCAATCACTCTGTCATCAAAACGTGCTCCTACGGCCAGCAAAACATCGCAGTTTTGCATGGCATTGTTGGCTTCGACCGTGCCGTGCATGCCCAACATGCCCAAGAATTTTCGGTCACTCGCCGGGTATGCACCCAAGCCCATCAGCGTATTGGTGCAGGGGTAGCCCAACATGTCAACCAATTGACGCAATTCAGGAGACGCGTTGCTAAGCAGAACACCACCGCCGGTGTAAATGTAGGGACGTTTGGCAGCAAGCAACAGTTGCAACGCCTTTCGAATTTGTCCACCATGGCCTTTTCGAACCGGATTGTAAGAACGCATCTCAATCGATTCTGGGTAGCCGTGGTACGCAACCTTTTTGAAAGACACGTCTTTTGGGATATCCACCACAACCGGGCCAGGACGCCCACTGCGCGCGATATGGAATGCCTTTTTCATTGTTTCAGCTAATTCTCGGGCATCTTTCACCAGAAAATTGTGCTTGACAATGGGCCGGGTGATACCGACAGTGTCACACTCTTGAAAGGCATCCATGCCGATGGCGTGCGTGGGTACCTGCCCACAAACAATCACCAACGGAATGCTGTCCATGTAGGCTGTGGCAATTCCAGTCACGGCGTTGGTGACCCCAGGGCCTGAGGTCACCAGAGCTACACCAACATCACCGGTCGCACGCGCATAACCATCAGCAGCATGCACCGCCGCTTGTTCATGGCGGACTAAAACGTGTTGAATGGTGTCCTGTTTAAAAAACGCATCGTAAATGTGCAAAACGGCCCCGCCGGGGTAGCCCCACACGTATTTGACACCTTCGGCCTGCAGGGCCTTGATGAGAATTTCTGCACCCCTGAGTTCATGCTCGCCACCGGAGGGAGCTGACTTTGCTTTAGCAGAGGGATTTAAATCGGGCAAGTTTGGGACCGAAGCAGCTTCGGATTTTGATAATTCCATGATGAACCTTTGTGAATTTCTCTGACGAAAAACCTTGGGTGCCTCTTTGCAAACACTTTTGGTGTTGCATTGAAACTTAAGGCCAAAACCATAAGCGCATTGATTTCTGCGCCGGACCTTGACCCGTTTGCGTTATTTTGCAGCCGTCATTATCGCATTGTCGCGAACCCTTCTCTTTTGTCCTATGTCAAGTGCAATAATTGACGAAATTGCGGCTGGACGCCGCCATCCCGCTATCAACCGAATACACCGTTATCTTTTGCCCGGACGATACATCTATTGGCTACCCCCGCTGAACTCTCAGATTTCCTGAAAAGTGTCGAGAGGCGCGCATTCAAGCGAACGGCCTTCCACGTTCGTAACGATGAATCCGCGCTCGACATCGTTCAGGACAGCATGATGAAACTCGCTGAACACTACGGGCATAAGCCGACCAACGAGTTGCCTATGCTGTTTCAGCGCATACTGTCCAACAGTACGCTGGACTGGTTTAGGCGTCAAAAAGTTAAGAACGCCCTGTTTTCACCCTTTAGCGACTTTCAGGCAGATGGCGAAGACAACGATTTCGATATTTTGGAGAGTCTGTCGACCGCAGAGCAGTCGCCTTTTTTTGACAACCCTGAGACAAACAGTGAGAGGGCACAAACTTTGCGGGCCATCGAAGGGGAACTTTTATTGCTGCCGAACCGTCAACGAGAAGCGTTCCTGATGCGTTATTGGGAAGATATGGATGTCGCAGAGACCGCGACGGCTATGGGCTGCTCCGAGGGCAGCGTGAAAACCCATTGCTCACGTGCAGTCCAAGCCCTGTCCAAAGCTCTTAAAGGGAAAGAAATTAAGTTATGAACAGCCGCCACCTCAACAGTCCCGCAAATGCCGCTGATGTCTTGGGCCTACGCGTCACGAGTCGGTTGACCCGGTCTTTAGACGATCTGCCTCACGATGTCACCGAGCGCCTGCGTGCGGCCCGTGTGCAGGCGGTAGAAAAGCGCAAGCAAGTGCTGTTGGTGCACGCCACCACATTGTTCGCGCACGGCCACTCAGGGTCATTGACCGCAGGCCATGCAGATGGGCATTCAAGCTGGTGGAGTCGACTAGGTATTGTTGGTCTTCTGTTGGTTTTGGCAGCCGGTCTGTTCTTGATCAATGTGGTTCAAGACGACATGCGTGCAAGCGAACTTGCAGATATTGACGCAGCCATCCTCACCGACGACCTCCCGCCCGCTGCCTATACGGATCCAGGCTTCGCGCAATTTTTGAAAATCAGCCACCGTCAGGAACCGTAGTTTGAAGTTGTTTAGGTATTCAAAACCGGTTTTTCTTCAAACCGCCCCACAGTGGCGCGCCGCAGCATGCAATTTTATTGTTGTGGCTGGCTTGTCCCTTTGTGGCACTACAGGCACAGCGCAGCCTGCGCCGGCTCAGGCAACCAGCGCCGCCAAATTCACGAGTACGCCCGCAAGCGCAACAACCCAGCTCGTTCTGCCAGCAGGCTTTGGCGCCCCAGCATGGAGTGAATTGACGCCCGCTCAACAAGCTGCGTTAAGGCCGCTGGCGAGCAGCTGGGGCGGCCTGAACGACGCACACAAACGCAAATGGATTTCACTCAGCGCGAATTTTCCACAGTTACAGCCGACTGAACAGACCAAAATGCATGCCCGTATGGTGCAATGGGCGGCATTAAGCCCACGTGAGCGCGAGCAGGCTCGGCTGAATTTTGCCGAAACCAAGCAGGTCGATCCCCAGAAAAAGAATGAACAATGGCAGACTTATCAGGCCCTGAGTGCTGAAGAAAAGCAAAAACTGGCCAAATCGGCGCAACCCCAGCCACCGCGAACCGCGCTGGCTGCCCAACCCGTGGCCTCCGACAAGATAAACCGCGCACCTCTTAGCAAAAAAACAGATGGCACGGGCCAGCCCGGCTCGCCCAACACCTTGTTGCCGCGATTGGCACCACCTGCGCGCCCAACACCTCCAGCTGCCCCAATTCCACCTGCCTCCGTGGTGATCATTGATGGTGTTTCCCCCCAATAACGCTAACACCCGGGTCGACCTGACTGCGCCGGGCCTGGGTCGCCGCATGGCGTGCTGGTTTTATGAAGGCATGCTTTTGTTTGGCGTGGTGTTCATCGCCGGTTATCTGTTCGGCTCCTTGAGCCAAACCAAAAATGCCATGGACAATCGCCATGCACTGCAGGCTTTTCTGTTTGTGGTGTTCGGCATTTACTTTGTCTGGCTCTGGGCCAAGGGCCAAACTCTGGCCATGAAAACCTGGCACATTCGCGTGCTGGACAGAACTGGCGTGCCTTTAACTCAAACCCGAGCCTTGATTCGCTACTTTTGGAGTTGGTTCTGGGTGTTGCCACCGCTGGTACTCTCCTGGGTATTTGACCTCAAGGGCGGCGAAGCCATTGTGATTTTCATCGGCTGGGTGGCCGTATGGGCTGTTCTGAGCCGTTTTCACCCACGGCAGCAGTTCTGGCATGACGCATGGGCAGGCACTCAATTGGTGGACACCCAGCCAAGCAAACGCTGAGCGGGCTACCTAGTTCAGATTGCGGATTCGTCGAGCTCACCGGTGCGAATACGCACCACACGCTCAATCGCAGTGACAAAAATTTTGCCATCACCGATCTTGCCGGTGTGTGCGGCCTTGACGATGGCATCCAC
>JBIJDQ010000351.1:0-3503 GCA_044344025.1 Rhodoferax sp. | reverse complement strand
GGAAGCCAATGCACAGGGGCTGGGTGCCAGCAGCGAAACTGCCAAGGTGGGTTTCCCCTACTTTGGTGGCATCGTGTCAGAGCATTTCCCCAACAACGCCACGGGTGCTGCCGCCAACAACGTGCTGGTGCGCACCGTGCCAGTGCAAACCATTTCCCTCGGCAAGGAAGGCGACAAGCGCGAAATGTTGGTCGCAACCGTGTTTGACCTGCAGGTGGCCAACTACGGTGTGGCACGTGGTTTACCCGGCGAGCTGGCCGCCAAAGACTTCAACGACGACACCCCCTACACGCCCGCCTGGCAAGAGCGCATCACCGGCACGCCGCGTGAGCAACTCATCACCGTGGCACGCCAGTTTGCCGACAACGCCGACAAGACGCATGGCAAGTCGATGGTGATCATCGGTGCGGCCATGAACCACTGGTACCACGCCGACATGAACTACCGTGGTGTCATCAACATGCTGATGATGTGTGGCTGCATTGGTCAAAGCGGCGGCGGCTGGGCGCACTATGTGGGCCAGGAAAAACTTCGCCCACAAACCGGCTGGACCGCCCTGGCGTTTGCGCTGGACTGGATTCGTCCGCCCCGGCAGATGAACAGCACCAGCTTTTTCTATGCCCACACCGACCAGTGGCGTTATGAAAAGCTGGGTGTGGACGAGGTCTTGTCCCCGCTGGCCGACAAGTCCAAATTTGGCGGCAGCATGATCGACTACAACGTGCGTGCTGAGCGCATGGGCTGGCTACCCTCCGCACCCCAACTCAAAACCAACCCGATGCAGGTGGTGAAAGATGCGCTGGCGGCGGGCATGGACCCGAAAGACTACACCGTCAAGGGCTTGAAAGACGGCAGCTTGAAGATGAGCTGCGAAGACCCGGACCACCCGGACAACTGGCCGCGCAACATGTTTGTCTGGCGCTCCAACATTCTGGGCTCCAGTGGCAAGGGCCATGAGTACTTTTTGAAGCACCTGCTGGGCACCAGCAACGGTGTGCAGGGCAAAGACCTGGGACGTGACGAAGCCAAACCCGAAGAAGTGGTGTGGCATGACAAGGCCCCGGAAGGCAAGCTGGACCTGCTGGTCACACTCGACTTCCGCATGAGCACCACCTGCCTGTACTCCGACATCGTGCTGCCCACGGCCACCTGGTATGAGAAAAACGACCTCAACACCAGCGACATGCACCCGTTCATCCACCCCCTGTCCACCGCGGTTGACCCGGCCTGGCAATCGCGCAGCGACTGGGACATTTACAAGGGTTTCGCCAAGAAGTTCAGCGAAATTTGTATCGGCCACCTGGGAGTGGAACGTGAAATGGTGTTGTCACCCATGATGCATGACAGCCCTGGCGAACTGGCCCAACCCTTCGGCGTACAAGACTGGAAACGTGGCGAAATTGAGCTGATTCCCGGCAAAACCGCGCCCAACATGGCGGTGGTCGAGCGCGACTACCCCAATGTGTACAAGCGTTTCATCGCCTTGGGCCCCCTGCTGAACAAGGTCGGTAACGGTGGCAAAGGCATCAATTGGGACACCAAGATTGAAGTGACCCAGTTGGGTCAGCTCAATGGCCTGACCACCACGCCCGGCGTGACCTGCGGCATGCCCAAGATCGAGACCGACATTGATGCCTGCGAAGTGGTGCTGCAACTCGCCCCCGAGACCAATGGCCACGTGGCCGTCAAAGCCTGGAAGGCCCTGGGCAAACAAACCGGCTTGGACCACACCCACCTGGCCTTGTACCGCGAAGACGAAAAAATCCGCTTTCGTGACATTCAGGCGCAGCCGCGCAAAATCATCTCCAGCCCGACCTGGAGCGGTATCGAGTCTGAAACCGTGTCGTACAACGCGGGTTACACCAATGTGCACGAGATGATCCCATGGCGCACCCTGACCGGGCGCCAGCAGTTCTACATGGACCACCCCTGGATGACCGCGTTTGGCGAGGGTTTTACCAGCTACCGCCCGCCCGTGGACCTGAAAGCCACCGCTGGCATTCAGAACATCAAGCCCAATGGCCACAAGGAAATTGCGCTGAACTTCATCACGCCGCACCAGAAGTGGGGCATTCACTCCACTTACAGTGACAACCTGATGATGCTCACACTCAACCGTGGCGGCAGTGTGGTGTGGCTCAGTGAAGACGATGCCAAGAGCGCCGGCATTGAGGACAACGACTGGATCGAGGTCTTCAACATCAATGGTGCCATTGCCGCCCGTGCGGTGGTGAGCCAGCGGGTCAACCCCGGCATGACACTGATGTACCACTCGCAAGAAAAGATCATCAACACCCCTGGCTCGGAAATCAGCGGGGTGCGGGGTGGTATTCACAACTCTGTGACGCGCATTGTGCTCAAACCGACCCACATGATTGGCGGCTACGCCCAATTCAGCTACGGCTTCAACTACTACGGAACCATTGGCACCAACCGCGACGAGTTTGTGGTGGTGCGCAAGATGGCCCGGGTGGATTGGCTTGATGACGAAGACTCATCCACAGCAGCAGCCACCCACGCTTAAGGAGAAATCACATGAAAATTCGCGCACAAATTGGCATGGTGCTTAACCTGGACAAGTGCATTGGTTGCCACACTTGCTCAGTCACCTGCAAAAACGTCTGGACCAGCCGCCCCGGCATGGAATACGCCTGGTTCAACAACGTCGAGACCAAACCCGGCATTGGTTACCCCAAGGAGTGGGAAAACCAGGACAAATGGAATGGTGGCTGGCAGCGCCTGCCCAACGGCAAGATCGAGCCGCGCCAGGGTGCCAAGTGGAAGCTGCTGATGCGCATCTTCGCCAACCCGAACCTGCCCGAGATTGACGACTATTACGAGCCCTTTACCTTTGACTACGCGCACCTGCAGTCCGCGCCCGAGTCCAAGGCGGCACCGACAGCACGCCCGCGCAGCCTGATCACCGGCAAACGCATGGAAAAAATCGTCTGGGGCCCGAACTGGGAAGAAATCCTGGGCGGTGAGTTCTCCAAGCGCAGCAAGGACAAGAACTTTGACGACATCCAGAAGGACATCTACGGTCAGTTTGAAAACACCTTCATGATGTACCTGCCCCGCCTGTGTGAGCATTGCCTGAACCCGGCGTGTGTGGCCTCTTGCCCGTCCGGCTCGATCTACAAGCGTGAAGAAGACGGCATTGTGCTGATTGACCAGGACAAATGCCGTGGCTGGCGCATGTGCATCAGCGGCTGCCCGTACAAGAAAATTTATTACAACTGGAAAAGTGGCAAGGCCGAGAAGTGCATCTTTTGTTACCCACGCATTGAAGCGGGCCAGCCCACGGTGTGCAGCGAAACCTGTGTCGGCCGCATCCGGTATCTGGGTGTGCTGCTGTATGACGCAGACCGCATCCAGGCAGCTGCGAGTGTGGAACATGACCGTGACCTGTACCAGGCGCAACTCGACATTTTCCTTGACCCCAATGACCCGAAAGTCATTGAGCAGGCGCGGATTGACGGCATTCCCGACAAGTGGATGGAATC
>JBIJDQ010000165.1:0-5629 GCA_044344025.1 Rhodoferax sp. | reverse complement strand
GCGCGCAAGAGCCCGGTCTACAAAATGGCCGTGGAGTGGAAAGTGGCCCTGCCCTTGCACCCGGAGTACCGCACACTGCCGATGGTCTGGTACGTGCCACCGCTGTCACCCATCAGCGCGGCAGCCAACGCAGGCAACATCGGTATCAATGGCGAAATTCCCGATGTGAAGCAGCTGCGCATTCCGGTCAAGTACCTGGCGAATCTGCTCACCGCCGGCGACACCATGCCGGTCGAACGCGCACTGGAACGTATGCTGGCCATGCGCGCCTACCAGCGTGGCAAACATGTGGATGGCAAGCCCAACCTGGCCGCCCTTGAGCAAGTGCAGATGAAGCCGCTGGAGGTCGAAGAGATGTACCAGGTGATGGCGATTGCCAATTACGAAGACCGTTTTGTCATTCCCAGCACCCACCGCGAATACGCCGAGAACACCTTTGATGTGCGTGGCGGCTGCGGCTTCAGCTTTGGCAACGGTTGCTCTGACGGTGCCAGTGAAGTCAGCCTGTTTGGCGGCACCAAGAAGCGCACCATTCCCATCAAGGCGGAGGTCTGATCATGGCGGTCTTTTCCAACATCACCGGGGCCTCGCGCAGCCTGCGCGTGCTGGCCCGGCTGCTGTCTTACCCGGATGCGTCTGTGCGTGGAGATCTGGCGGACATGCGACAAGCTCTGGTGGCTGAGAACGCCATTGCCACACCCCGTCTGGCTGAACTCAATGCACTGATCAGCGCCATGGAACATGGCAACACGCTGGAGCTTGAAGCCGACTACGTTGAAGTGTTTGACCGGGGCCGCGCCACCTCTTTGCACCTGTTTGAACATGTGCACGGCGACTCGCGTGACCGGGGTCCGGCCATGATTGACCTGGCCCAGACCTACGAGAAGGCCGGTTTGTTTCTGGGGCCGGATGAAATGCCCGACTACCTGCCGGTGGTGCTTGAATTTGTGTCGACCCAGCCCCCCAAGGAGGCACGCGCCTTTTTGGGTGAAATGGCGCACATCTTCAACGCCATCTTCAACGCCTTGCAGCAACGCAACAGCCCTTACGCCAGTGTGTTGGGTGCATTGCTGGAACTCAGCGGCGAGAAGGCCCACCCGGTCAAGGTGGTTCAGGACGAACCGATTGACACCACCTGGGAAGAACCTGTGGTGTTTGACGGCTGCTCAGTCAAAGGCCAGGGCAAACCCAACCAGACCCAACCCATTCACTTTGTCAAAACCGACGCAGCCAAACCCAACCAGAAGCTGGCCGCACCCGCTGGAGCAACACCATGAACGCACTCGACAATTTCCTGTTTGGCGTGTACCCCTACATCGCCTTGGCCGTCTTTTTTGTGGGCAGCCTGATCCGTTTTGACCGGGATCAGTACACCTGGAAAACCGATTCCTCACAACTGCTGAAAGCTGGGCAACTCCGCTGGGGCAGCAACCTGTTTCATGTGGGTGTGTTGTTCCTGTTCTTTGGTCACACAGTGGGCATGCTGACACCGCATTTTGTGTACGAGCACTTCATCAGCGCGGGCAACAAGCAACTCATGGCCATGGTCAGTGGTGGTGTTGCCGGTTTGCTGGGTTTTATTGGCGTGACCATTTTGCTGCACCGCCGCCTGACTGAACCACGCATTCGCATCAACTCCAAAACCAGCGACATCGTCTTGCTGGTGCTGTTGTGGCTGCAGCTGGCGCTGGGCCTGGCCACCGTGCCGCTGTCGGGCCAGCACCTGGACGGCAGCATGATGATGAAACTGGCCGGTTGGGCACAACACATCGTGACGCTGCAACCGGGCGCGGTTGAGTTGCTCGCCGAGGCAGGCTTTATCTTCAAGGCGCACATGTTCCTGGGCATGAGCATTTTTGTCATCTTCCCGTTCACCCGTCTGGTACATGTGTGGAGCGGCTTTGGCACCGTGGCCTACCTGGTGCGCCCTTACCAGGTGGTGCGGGCACGTCGCCTGAATTTGCCCACCGGGCACAACCAGCCGCCGCGCAACAACGCCCGCGTTTAAGGACCTGATGCCATGGAAACCACAACCCTTGAAACCACCCGGCTTGCCAGTGTGAATGGCATTCCCCTGCATGTGGCGGGTGAGCTGCTTAGCCCGGACGAACTGAGGCAGCGAGCCTGCTCAGAGCTGCTGCGCCAGGCGGCTGTGACCCAGTCCCTGCTGGTGCCCGATGACCTGCCCGGCACCGACGGTGTGTTGAGCGAAGCCGCCAGTACGGCCATCGAGGCCTTGTTGGAAAATGAGCTGGCCATGCCAGAGCCATCACTGGAGGCTTGCCAACGCCATTACGCGGCGCACAAGGCCAGCTACGCCACGGGTGAACGCCTCAATGTGCGCCACATTCTGTTTGCGGTAACCGAAGGCGTGGATGTGGCTTTGTTGAGAAATCGTGCCGAGACCACCTTGCTCAACGTGCGTTGCCACGACGGCAAAAGCCTGGATGACACTTTCGCCAGGGATGCCAAGACCCTCTCCAACTGCCCCAGCGGTGCCGAAGGTGGCCAGTTGGGCTGGCTCACCAGCAGCGACTGTGCGCCCGAGTTCGCCAAAGAGCTCTTTGGCAACAAGGAAGTGGGCGTGCTGTCGCGTCTGGTGCACAGCCGCTTTGGCCTGCACGTGGTGGAAGTGCTGGCACGAGAACCTGGCAAGGACCAGCCGTTTGAGTCCGTACGCGGTGCGGTGGCCATGGCCCTGAAGCAAAAAACCTATGTGACCGCACTGCGGCAGTACCTGGGCTTGCTGGCAGGTCAGGCAGTGCTCATAGGTGTTGACATCGACGCCTGTGACACGCCCTTGGTGCAATGAATGGCTTGCCCTACCACCATGAACATCTTATGTTTTGATGACCTGCTGGCAGCCACCCGCACGCAACCCACGGCACAACGGCTGCTGATGGTTTTTGTTACCGCAGACCTGCCCGACGATGCCACGGCGCAGCAGCGCGCGGACTTTGAAGCCGGTGATGGCGGTGCGTTGCTGCCCGCCATGTGTGTGGATAAAACGACTGATGAGCTCGACAGTTTTGCAGCCATGGCGCTTGAAGCCACCCAATTTGGTGTGCCCTGGCGCATGGTGTTTGCCAGCACGATGTCGGGGCTTGGTCAACAGCCGCCCAGCAGCGATGCCACCCGACCAATTTTGGAGCACATGGTGGAGTCCATCAAACTCGGGGCGTTCTCAAACATGATTGCCTTTGACACCCATGGCAACGCAGTCTCTTTTGGCTAGCACCATGACAATGGATTCAGACCTGTTTGACATGGCCCGGTTTCTGGGCAGCTCACCGCTGTTCAGCGGCTTGCTGCAAGAGGAGGTCACACGCATTGCCAAAAGTAGCCAGCTCAAGACCTACACCAAAGGCAGCATGATTTTCCGGGTGGGTGAGCCCTGCGACGCCTTTCACATCACCGTGTCTGGGCAAGTCAAATTGTTTGTGGTGTCCCCGGCTGGCCAGGAAAAGGTTATTGAGATTGTCAGCCGGGGCCAAAGTTTTGCAGAAGCCCTGGTGTTTCTCAATAAACCCTATATTTTGAGTGCCCAAGCACTCACCGAAACGGTGTTGGTCAATGTCAGCAAAAAAGGCATTGTGGGTGAAATCAAGCAAGACCCCCACTTTGCCCTGCACATGCTGGCGGGCATCTCCAGGCGCCTGCATGGCCTGATTCAGGACGTGGAGGGCTACGCTCTGCGCAACGGCATGCAGCGACTAATTGGTTTTTTGCTGCGCGACGTGGAAGACGAAGCCTTGACGACGGAAAACACGGTCACCGTGTCGCTGCCAGCCAGCAAAGCCACCATTGCCTCGCGCCTGTCACTGACCCCCGAGTACTTTTCCCGGGTGCTGCATGAACTGGAAACCAATCAACTCATTCGCATAGATCGCCGCGAGATTCATATCCCCGACGTGAAGAAGCTCGCCTGTTATGGCGCACCTTGAGCTTCAAGTTCAGGTCTTTAGGCCCTCCGGCTTGATAACTATCAACTATTCAAAGAAAACCTAATCTGCCTTAAGGCACTTACATATCAGCATTTCTAGAATTATTTTCGTTAGCCGAACCGGCTGAAAACAGCTTGACGATGCCTGTAGCCGACTGACGATGAATGGCAACTACTTAACCTTACCTTACGCCACCAGCCCGGCCGCCGAGGTCTTTTTCAGCAAGGAAAAAATCACCGACTCACCCACCGCCAGCCTGAACCTGAAAGGCGGCGTGTTCCGTCAAGTGGAAGGTGTGGGGCTGGTTAAAGGTGGGAAGCAACGCGCGGCAGCGCTGAAGTTTGTCGAGTTCATGCGCTCAGGCCCCGTGCAGCAAGCGTTGCAGACCGAGATGTGGATGTACCCGATGCAGGCCAACACCCCCCGCGCCGAAGTGATGCGCCACGCGGCTGAACCCGTCACCTTTGAAGCCCCGGCCGCGCAGGTGATTGCAAGCCAGGGAGCGGCGTGGGTGGCGCGTTGGACTAAAGTGGTGTTGAAGTAAGCACTGTCACCCATGGACCGTTTTTGTCATTGCGTCCCCGGATCAAGTCCGGGGTTTCAGCACCCGCAACCCGTGGCGCCCGCCCGCATGGACGCCCCCGGACCGAAGTCCGGGGCAGGCTTCTCGGGTTTGTCATGACAAACCGGGCATCAAATCGTCGGGGATGGCTCCAAAGCAGTCTGTGGCTAGGGCTGCTGCCAGCCCTGGCATTGTTGCTGTTCCTGGTTGCGCCCTTGGGTCGGCTGGCGTTGACAGGTCTCACCGGCGAGGCCAGTTGGCCCGGTGCCACCCCAAGCGACTGGTCACTTTGGACGCCTTGGCAGGACGACTACTTGCGTTGGCGTGTGATCTGGTCGCTGGCGCAGGCTGGCATCACCTGTGTGCTGGCCTTTGCCCTGGGCTTGCCGCTGGCCTGGGTGCTGGCGCGTTTTGAGTTTGGCGGGCGTGTGCTGGTGCTGCGCCTGTTGATGCTGCCTTTTGTGGTGCCAACTTTGGTGGCAGCTTTGGGTGTGCTGGCGCTGTGGGGCCCGCGTGGCCTGCTCAGCGGCTGGCTGGGTGTCAATTTAAAGGACACACCCTGGCTTCTGCTGTATGGCAATCTGTTTTTTAACCTGTGTCTGGTGGTGCGTGCGGGGGTGGATGCGCTGGGTCAGGTCAATGCGCGTCAGGTGGCTGCGGCGCGTTCGTTGGGTGCCACGCCCTGGCGGGCGTTTTGGCGGATTGAGTGGCCGGCCATTGCGCCGTGGCTGATGTCAAGCCTGTGTCTGGTCTTTTTGTATTGTTTTGCCGGTTTTGGCTTGGCCTTGGTGCTGGGTGGGCAGCGTTATGCCACCGTTGAAGTCGAGATTTATACGCTGGTGGCGCATGAATTGCAGTTGGGGCAGGCCAGCGTGCTGGCGCTTTGGATGCTGTTGCTCACTGGTGGTGTGGCGTTGGTTTATGCGCTGCTTGAGAAGCGTTTGGCAGCACCGGCTCGGGTAGCGCCGGTGGCCCGCACTGTGCCCTGCGGCATGGCGCCCATGCGGCCGCGCAGGCTGACATGCGGAAGCGCTCTGGCGAACACCTGGAAGGCCTCAAAGTCTTGAAAGAGCGGCTGGACGGCACAGAGCCAACGCTACCCACCCGTTTTGTTGCAGACCAG
>JBIJDQ010000052.1:0-9167 GCA_044344025.1 Rhodoferax sp. | reverse complement strand
GTGAGGTAAAAAATGCGCATTGTTGGACACCTTGGTTTACTCATCCCCACGCTTTTTGGTCATCTGGCAGCCAGTGCGCAAAGCCTTTCACCGGTCGCCGTGGTGGCCTTGTCCGCAGCCAGCGCACCCCCGGCTGCACTGACCCATCCGGGACTGGTAGCCCAGACCACCTTGAGCGGCGCCGACACTGCCTGGATGCTCACCAGCACCGTCCTGGTGTTGCTCATGACCCTGCCCGGCATTGCCCTGTTTTATGGCGGCATGGTGCGGCGCCAAAGTGTCATCAATACCTTGGCCAGTGTGGTGGCGATTGCCGCGCTGGTCACGCTGCTGTGGTTTGCCGTGGGGTACTCCGTGGCGTTCACGCCGGGCAACAGCTGGATCGGCGGGCCTGAGCGCCTGTGGTTCACTGGACTGGACTTCATGAAAGACTCAGGCGAGTTGGCGGTGAGCCACTTGGCACCCCACATTCCAGAGTCGGTTTTTGCCATGTTCCAGCTCAGCTTTGCCATCATCACAGCCGCGCTGATTGTGGGCGCGGTGGTGGAGCGCATGTTGTTTTCTGCCCTGTTGTGGTTCATTGGGCTGTGGTCGATGCTGGTGTATGCGCCCATTGCCCATTGGGTTTGGGAGCCCAGTGGCTGGTTGGCCCAGATGGGTGTGCTGGACTATGCCGGCGGGTCGGTGGTGCACATCAACGCCGGGGTCACCGGGCTGGTTTGCGCCTACGTGTTGGGGCCGCGCCGGGGCTATGGGCGTGAGCCATTTCAGCCTTTCAACCTGGGGTTCACCATGGTCGGCGCGTCCCTGCTGTGGGTCGGCTGGTTTGGCTTCAACGCAGGTTCGGCGCTGGCGGCCGATGGGCGGGCGGGCCTGGCCATGGCGGTGACGCAAATCGCGGCAGCGGCCGGGGCTTTTTTCTGGATGCTGGGTGAATGGGTGGTGCGTGGGCGCCCCTCCCTGCTGGGACTGTGTTCCGGACTGGTCGCGGGCCTGGTGGCCATCACCCCGGCGGCGGGCTTTGTGTCGCCTCGCTCGGCCTTGCTGATCGGTGCTGTCGCCGGGCTGGCCTGCTACTGGGGCAGCACCGGGCTCAAACGCATGCTTAATGCGGATGACTCGCTGGATGTGTTTGGTGTGCACGGCATTGGTGGCATTGTGGGTTCGCTGCTGACCGGGTTGCTCGCCAGCAAGGGCATTGGTGGGGTGCAGGGCAATGTGGTGGCGCAGTTAACCGGCATCGTTGCGGTGGTGCTGTACAGCGGCGTCATGACCCTGCTGCTGCTGTGGGTCACGCGGGTGTTGATTGGTCTGCGGGTGGATGAGGCGTCTGAGCAGACCGGGTTGGACATCTCTCTGCACCGCGAACAAATCGGCAGCTGAAAGGAGACCCACCATGTCAAACAGTGAAATTTTTGCGCTGGCCGCACGCCTGCATGTGCTGTTGCGCCGAAAAACCGGGCGCGTGACCGACACCGAATGGCTGGCCAGCAACACCGAGTACGCCACTGAGATCGTACGGTTTTCACTTGAATGCGCCCAAAAAGAGGGCCATGCCGACCTGGCTGAACTGGCAGGCAAACTGTCCGAAGCCATGCTGCCCACACGGACCGCATCAACCCACTACAAAAACACCCAGTTGAGCCACGAAGGCAGCGGCCTGATTCGTTACATCAGGGGAATACGGTAAATTCCTCCCATGACCTGGCACGCCCAACTCGACATTGATTACTCAATCACGCAGCAACGCACCCTTGCCCGCCACAGCCACAGCGGTCCGTTGCGGGTGCTGCAAAGCCTGTACCCCGAGGGTGATGCGGTCTGCCACAACGTGTTGGTTCACCCACCCGGTGGCTTGGTGGGCGGTGACACGCTTGACATTCACATCAC
Organism: Rhodoferax sp.; assembly: GCA_044344025.1. Classification (GTDB taxonomy): domain Bacteria; phylum Pseudomonadota; class Gammaproteobacteria; order Burkholderiales; family Burkholderiaceae_C; genus Rhodoferax. The sequence continues at coordinate 7,277 of JBIJDQ010000052.1, read as the reverse complement.
GGCCCATGGCCATGCCCACGGGCTGGTGACCACACCCGGTGCCACACGTTTTTACCGCTCTGCGGGTGAACTGGCGGTGCAACGCACCCAGATCACACTGGCAGACCAGGCGCGGCTGGAGTGGTTGCCGCTGGAGGCCATTTGCTACAACCAGTGCCAAGCAGAAAACCACCTCAGCGTGCGCCTGGCACCGCAAGCCGAGTTCATGGGCTGGGACATCACCGCCTTTGGTCTGCCGGGTGCGTCGCTGCCCTTTGAGGCGGGCAGCTTTTTGCAGCACATTGAAGTGCCCGGTGTCTGGCTGGAACGTGGGCGCGTGGATGCCACAGATGCCAAACTGATGGATGGCCCACTGGGCCTGGCTGGGCAGCGCTGCATGGCATCGCTGTTTTTTGTGGCGGGCTCAGGCCTGACAAGACCCCGGCGCGAAGCAGGGCTTGATTTGGCCCGTGACCTCATCGCCGCACACCCCTTAAACGCCACTGCGGGTGCCACTTGCCCCAATGGCCAGATGATGGTGGTGCGGGTGTTGTCACCGGTGGTGGAACCGGCGGTAAACCTGCTGCGCCAGGTGTGGGCCAGTTGGCGAGCCCACTTTTGGCAGCTGCCTGCGGTCAGCCCACGGATTTGGTCGACTTGAATGACCGCATTAAGTGCTATTCTTTAGATAGCTTCAAAAGCTTATACATCAAGCACCAGAAGGATATTTTATTGAAATATCCAACTGATCCGATCCAAAGACCTACTTGCCCTGCCATGCAGAGCGTGAGGCTGCATTTTTCAGCTTCTCACGGTTGGCATCCGTCGCAGGCGGCTCTGACTCGCCAAAGATCGCCGCCATCCAGTGGCCATCCGTCGGGTTGGGAAAGACCACGTATTCGCGGCCATATTTCTCGCGGTCGGCTTCCATCAAGGCCAGCCGTTTGTCCACATCCCCCTTGATGTAGTACTTGCGGCGGAAATCGTTCAGGTTGTCGCCCAGAAAAACCGCCACGCTGTGTGTCGCCATGATCTCGTCCTGCCGTTTCTCCTTGTTGGAGGTGTCACGCAGCACGGTCAGGTGTTTGTCGTCGGCATAGGGAAAGCCCAGATGGCGCAGGTGGCCCATCGCATAGTCATAGGTTTTTTCGCCCTGGTCGCGGCTAGTGACGTAAAAAACCTCGACCTTGTTGTCGGCGCAGAATTTCAGGAACTCTGCGGCACCCGGTGCCGCTGTGACCTTGTTCTCTGGAATCCACTGGTCCCAAATCGGGTCGTCAAAGAAGTCTTTTTTCTGGTTGACCAGATGGCCCCAGTAGTTCAAGGCATGCAGCACCGTGTCATCCACATCGGTGACGACCGCCAGCGGTTTGTCACCCGGTTGGCGCTTGGCTAGTGCGGCCTGCACATGCATGCGGGCCACATTAAAACCCTGGTAGTACAGCGCCCGGTACTCAGCAGCGGTTTGTTTCCAGGCGACGGCGTACAGCAGGGCGTTGTCGACACCACCCGCACTGGGCCCGGTGGTGTTGGGTGCCGGGCTGGCCGTTTGGGCTTGACCTGGTACGGCCAACACGGCCAAGACCAGACTGGCAAGAAGTTTCCGTTTGAATGACAGGGTGAGAGTGCGCATTGAGACCTCGGAATGAAGACATGCGGATTGCATGCCTGCTCATTATGGAGGGCTGGCATGACGGGAAAACGGCCAACATCGGCAATAGCAGGAGACAGGTTTCAGAAAATCAAATGCTATTTTTTCAATAGCTACTCCTGAATATCCGACAAGCACTACAAGCCAATTTGTTATAAATTTTCAATTTTTAAGCAATTCAAACTCACCCAGCGGCTGGGTTTGGCCATTCAGCAGCACAGCCACTTTGTGCACACCGGGGTAATGCTGGCGGGTGGTCATTTGGGCCAATGACAACTTCTTTGATATTTGGACGGTCTGGCCGGGTGCCAGGTCCAGCACTTTCAGCTTGAACACCTTGGGGTTGGCCTGGCCATTGGCCTTGACGTAGTGCACCGCCAAGTCGATCAGCACCCGTTGCGCCATGGTGTGGGTGTTGGTGACCTCAAACACCATCTGCACAGCCTCTCCGATCAAGGGCTTGGGCGGCGTGATCTGAACACCGGCCACCGCCACCTGCGCGGCTTGCCCAAACCCCAACACTTTAAGGGCACCGCTGTCGCCACGTTTCACCGCCGAGCGCAGCGCATGACCCACGATCCAGGCGAGTTCTGGTGTGGCACATTTCAGCCAGGCCTGCGCCGTGCTGGCCAGAAGTTCCGGGTGGTCTTTGCCAATGTCATTCAGGTTATTGGCCACCGAGCGGCGCACATACAGTTCGGGGTCGTCCTTGAGCAACGCCAGCAGCGCCAACACCGGGGCCGGGTCAGCCTGAAACTGGCGCAGACGCGGTGCCCAGGGCAACCGTGGGCGTGTGCCTTCAGACACCAGCCGCCGCACGTGGGCACTGGGGTCAGTGGCCCAAAGCTCTAGCTGGCGCAAGGTGGCCTGTGGGTGGCGCTCAAGGAAGGGGCGGATGCTGAACTCGGCGGTAAAGCGTTGCGTCAAGGCATGCTGCGCCTGCATCGACACCTCAAAATGGTCCAAGCCGTACAAGGCCACAAACATGGTGTGTGGCATGAATAAAAACGACCCCAGGCTCAAGCCAGGGTCGCGGCCATGCGGCTGGTCGAGTGAATCCAACAGAATAGCCACCGCCTGCGGGTAATCCGGTGGCAAATGCTGGCGCAAGGTTTGGGCGATTTTTTTGCCGCGTGGCATCAGCTCCAGCGCGTCATAACCCGCCAGCACATCACCCAAGAAGCCATCAGCGTCAAAGCCCGGATGCACCCTGGAAATCATGCTGGCAATGGCGCGTGGCACGTCAGCGCCGTACTGGTTTTTGAGGGGTTCTGCCATGGCTTGCTACGTCACTCCTGCTTTAATAGCTTCCTGCGCCCGTTCCACAAGCTGTCCAGGCTGTAAACCACCAAAGCCAGCCAGATCAGGTAAAAGCCAACGGCGCGGGCCGGGTCAAACGCCTCACCATAAAGCCACACCCCCAGCAGCATTTGCAGGCTGGGCGAGATGTATTGCAAGATGCCCAGCGTGGCCATGGGAATGCGGCGGGCACCCGCCGCAAACAGCAGCAAAGGTATGGCGGTGAGCGGCCCGGCCAACAGCAGCCAGCCTAAGGTGCTGGCGTCGCCCTGCACCAGCGCGCCCCGCCCGTGCCAGGCCCACCACGCCAGCAGCCCAATCGCAAAAGGGGCCAGCAACAAAGTCTCAAGTGTCAGGCCTTCCAGCGCGCCCAGTGTGGCCACCTTGCGCAGCAGGCCATAAACCCCAAAGGTGGCCGCCAGCACCAGCGCCACCCAGGGCAAACGCCCGGCCTGGACAGTCAGCCACACCACCCCGGCAGCCGCCACGGCCACCGCCAGCCACTGCACCGGGCGCGGGCGCTCCTTCAAAAAGGCAAACCCAAACGCCACATTGACCAGCGGCAAAATAAAGTAGCCCAGACTGGCATCCACCACATGGGCGTTTTGCACCGCCCACACATACACCGACCAATTGGCTGAAAGCAGCAGGGCCGACAGGGCAAACGCCCCCAGCACCTTGGGCTGGCGCGTCAGCTCACCCAGCCACGCCCAGCGCCTGAGCACGGCCAGCACACCCATCAAAAACACCAGCGACCACACCATGCGGTGCATCACCACCTCAACCGCATTCACGTTGGACAGCTGCTTGAAAAAGATCGGAAACAAGCCCCAAGCAACATAGGCCAGCGCGGCATAAAGCACACCTGAGTTCATCGTAAAAGTGCCATCATGGTTTGGGGTTAGGTGAGTTAAAAAGAAGCCAAGTCTAGGGGCAAGACCACAGGCACTGGCCTGTCATCGCCCGGACGCGACAATCTACTTAACCAAGACCCGTCCACACCCGCCATGAAAACACCCCCCAGACTGCAATCCCTCGTTGAAGAAGGCCTGATCGACAGCGTGGTGCGCCAGCTGATGAGTGGCAAAGAGGCCATGGTGTTTGTGGTGCGCTGTGGCGACGACACCCGTTGCGCCAAGATTTACAAAGAGGCCACCCAACGCAGTTTTCGCCAGGCGGTGGACTACACCGAAAACCGCAAGGTGAAAAACTCACGCTCAGCCCGCGCCATGGCCAAGGGCAGCAAATTTGGCCGCCAGGAACAAGAAGCCGCCTGGCAAAGCGCCGAGGTCGATGCGCTCTACCGCCTGGCCGCCGCCGGTGTGCGGGTGCCCCAGCCGTACAACTTTTGTGATGGCGTGCTGCTGATGGAGCTGGTGACCGATGCCAACGGCGACGCCGCCCCGCGCCTGAACGACGTGGCCTTTACCCCCGCGCAGGCCAAACAACACCACGCCACCTTGATCCGAGAGGTGGTGCGCATGCTGTGCGCGGGTGTGGTGCACGGGGATTTGTCAGAGTTCAACATCCTGCTGGCGCACACGCCAGGGGCGAACGGCGCAGAGGGCGTTGACTTCCCCGTGATCATTGACCTGCCCCAGGCCGTGGACGCGGCAGGCAACAACCACGCCCAACGCATGCTGCTGCGCGACGTGACCAACCTGCGCGAGTTTTTTGGCCAGTTTGCGCCCGAGTTGCTGGCCACCCAATACGGCCCGGAGATGTGGGCGCTGTACCAGGCGGGTTTGCTCGGTGTGGACACCCCTTTGAGCGGCCACTTCAAGCGCACCCAGGCCAACGTGGACATGCAAGCCGTGCTGCGCGAGATTGACGACGCGCGAGCTGAAGATGCAGCGCGCAGGCTGCGCATGGCAACGACAGCGGGTTGAGGCCACCACCACGGGGACTAGCCCTGCCCTTTACCCAGAACTATTCCATACGTGAGTTTTCAACAGCAAGGGCAAACCCTTCGCACATCATTTGCAGAATGGCATAGCCTTGCCACATCAATTGATGACCGGGAGGGGGGTCATTAGCTCGACCAAGGTAGCCGCCCAAGTGAGCAACCAAACGCACGGCTTGTCCAAGCAGGATTGGCTCAGCCAGTCTTTTTTTTAGCCCATGCTTTGAGAACCTCAATCTCGATATCGGAGAACAAGACCTCGCTGGCGAGCTGTGGACAATCGCGCCCCAACAGCGTCATCAGCATGATGCGCCAGCCAATCACCAAATTGATGGCAATCGTGCGCTTGAGTCTCTCGGCGGTTTTGTGTTGAAGCTTTTCAATGTTGCAACCACTCTTGAGTACCCGATGCCAATCCTCGATACGCCAGCGCAGACAGTACCAACGCAGAATTTGCTGCGCCTGCACAGGCGTTGACACCTCGCACGTCGTCAACAAAAACCACTCCACAGGATCATCATCTTTGGGCTGACTTGTCTCCTGCACATGCACTACGGTCAGCTTGATTGGTGCCTTGTCTTTTTGGTACACACCCGGGCGCAGCTCAATGTCGAGGTAGCGCAAAGCCACGGTGGCACTGCGCTGCACATGCCCAGATTTGGCTTGCTGGCGACTCTTCTTTGTGCGCGTACTTTGTCGTGGCACCTGAATCACGATTTCGCCACAGACCGGGTTGGCCCTGACTGACTCAAAAAGATGCCCACCCTCATCATCAATGGTTCGGTCATGTTTGGATCGCACCAGTAAATCGACCTTGTCCGTTTGGCGCTGCTCATCAAACAGCTCAAAGAAATCAGCCTCCCGATCCATCACGCAAATCTGGTGGGTATGGGGCAGAAGCTTTGCCAGTTCAACACAATTGCGCAGCCCTTCAATCCAGGCGAAGGTCTTCTTCTCTTCAATGGGAATGCTCGCAGCTGGGCGGGTATCGGTGTCTGATTTGGGCTGGGGTGCCGAGAATTGTGCCCCCAGCACCCCCAGTGGCAAACCTTCGGTGCTCAGCGCCAAGGTCGAATGCAGGTGCAAGCCCCGGGTTTGAGCACCCGTCTGGTTTTTGCTCAGCACCCCCAGACCGATGCATTGATCGAGTTGGTTGTAGTTCAGGTCAGTGCCGTCCTGGATGCACAGTACGGTGGTTTGCGCCATCATGCGCTGTACGGTGCGCACATGGTGAGGGGCCAGAATGGCTTGCGCGTCAAGGGCCGAGTCATCGGGCTTGTCGATCATGCGGTAGTAGCCTTTGACAATTGGCCAGTCGCCGTGGCGCACTGCGCTCAAGGTGTGCCCTGGCATGGCACCGAGTGCTTGAGCGCTGGCGACCAGACGTTCATTGAGACGGCTGTCGCCCAGATTGGCGCCGCCAAACTCCTGTGTGGCCCAATGATCTGCATCGAGCCCTTGGCCGATGCTCAGTGGTGTCAGGCCCATCGGTTCTGCCACCCCCATCTTGGCACGCCACTGGGGCTCAATGGCATAGACATAGATGGTTTTGACGGATTTTGAATTTTTGTGTTCGCGGTCTTGGCGGCCCCGCCCCTGGGTTTGCCCAATGTCACTCCAGTTGGCCGCTTTGTAGCAGGTGCCCAGGTAGTGTTCGGTATCGACAAAGCTCTCCACCAGCCAGGGGGCGTAGCCGTACTGCGACTGGAAATCTGCCCCTACTTGGCGCAGCACCATCCCCAGCATGGTGGAGGCCAGGTTGTGGCAATGCACGCTGGGGCGTAACAGAAAGCGGCTCATGCCAAGCACGCGTTGCAGATGCGCACCGTGTTGCTGCGTGTCCCAGCCGATCCACTGATCACGCTCACGCAGCTTCAGGGCCGCAGCACTGAAGGCAAAACCACCGAGCCAGCCGTGATGGGAGTTGATGAGGTAGCGCAGTTGGCAGCCTACCAACGGTCCAGCGCCTTGGGGGTGTTCGCAGATCATCATTTCGTTCCAGATGCGCATCAGCTCCAGACTATCGACCTTGATCAGTGCAAGCCCTTGTACATCGCCAACAAGCGTGGGCACATCGACGGGGTTGGGTACGGCCGACTCAAGGCGGCGTGGGCTTTTGACAGTTTTGGGCATACTGGAGGCGGGCAGGACAAAATGTCCGGCTCGCTCGAGCTCCCTGAGTGCTTTGTTGCAGCCTCCAATTTGGTGGTGTCCGCGTGCGTCAGAGAAGTTGAAGTGCTGGCACAGTGCTTTGGACAGTGAGCCGCGATTGACATGCGTGTTGCTGGTGAGCTGACTGATGATGATTTCAATCGACTCGGGTTGTGCAAGGGTTCGCTTGATCTGGTTTTGTTGATGCATCCATGAAGGATAGGCATGGCACCTGAAAAAGTCCAGCTTTATTTTTGGGTACTAGGCAGCGCTAGCGTGCGCATGCCGTAACGC
>JBIJDQ010000051.1:0-9243 GCA_044344025.1 Rhodoferax sp. | reverse complement strand
GCCCCATCATGATGACCACCATTGCCATGGGTGCGGGCATGCTGCCCATTGCCGTGGGCTGGGGCGCAGCAGACGCCAGTTTCAGAAGCCCCATGGCCGTGGCGGTGATCGGTGGGCTGATGACATCCACCGTGCTAAGCCTGTTGGTGATCCCGGCGGTGTTCACCGTGGTGGATGATTTTGGCAACTGGGTGAAGCGGCTGGCGTTTCGGGGGGCTGCTGGGACGGAAATAGGTGCCAAATAGGGCTCTGGTGCTTGTGGGCTAAGCTTGGGGTGCTACGAAATTATTGCCAATCACTGGCACTGGCCCGATTTTTCTTCCAACGCGGCGCGTCCTTTTGCTTTGATGACGGACAGGTCAAGTGCCCGATACTCGTTCGGCCTCGACAGCAGCCAGCCCCGTAGTGCGTCGTTTTCTGAGCCCCAGTAAACCGCACCTGACCGATAATTTCCCCACAGACAAGGAGCAGATATGCCAATTTATGAATATGCCTGCAGTGACTGCGGTCACGCATTTGAAGCCCTGGTTCGCTCAGGCACGGTCCCTGAATGCCCAAGCTGCCATTCGCAGCATCTGGACAAACAGCTTTCCGTCTTTGCAACCACCGGCACCTCGACCGACGCGGCACCTTTGCCCCCGAGCCCTTGCGGTTCTTGTCCGAACGCGGGTGGGGCAGGTGGGTGTGCCTTTAATTGACAACAAGGAAAGATATGGATTTGAAAGTATTTCTTGAGCAGTATTGGCCCTTGCTGGCGTTGGTGCTTTGGTTTGGCTACAAGTGGTGGAATTCCAAACGCATCATTGCCATGCTGCCAGCGCTAAAAAAAGAAGGTGCCACCTGTGTCGATGTCAGGTCCGCCGCCGAATTTGCCAGTGGCAGCGCGCCTGGCACCGTCAACATTCCCTTGCAGGAACTGGGCAGCAGACTGGCTGAAATACCCACATCTGCCCCGGTGGTGCTGTGCTGCGCCAGCGGCACCCGCAGTGGCATGGCCCGGATGATGCTCAAGAAAAAGGGCTACCAGCGGGTTTACAACATTGGCATCTGGCGCAATTTTTTGCCTTAAAACCACCCCATACGCCACGCCACCAGGCCAACGACAAGCACGCCCAAAGTCAGGTAAAGACCCCACGGCTTGTTTTCTTCGGCATAGGGGTCGCTCAAAGTGCGCTCGGCATTGGCGGGCAACTGGGCCAGTTGCGTGAGCGATGTGCCAAACGGGATGTTGATGCGCGCCCGTGCGTTTACTGCCCAGCCATTGGCATCCAGAATCGGCCCCAGGTTGCGGCTACGCAGCTTGAACCAAGCCATCAGCACCGATGGACCCGATACCAGCAGCAGCAAGCCCAGCAACGCAATCGGAATTTGCCACCATTTCAGGGTAAACAAGCCACCCACCACCGAGGCCAGCGCGGTGCCCAAAGCCCCCACGGCCAGGCCAATGGCGGCAAAAATACCGGCAAATTTGCCCACATCAAAGGGTGTGGGCGCTGCAGCGGGTGCCGCCGTGGCTGGTGCGGCTTTGGCGGTGGTGGCCTTCGTGGTGCTGCTGACCGCCAACGCCGCCATTTGGTCGTCAGCGGCCTTGGCTTTGCTGGCGGTGATTTTTTGCACTTGCTCAGCCACCATGCGGGCCAGACGTTTGTAAGGTGACCAAAACGCCTGGCGCAGGCTGATGGGATGCTCTACCATTTTGCTGATGGTGGCATTCCAGTCGCGGCCCTGGCGGTCATAAAAAATGCCGTTGCGCCCCACCATGAGTTGGTCAGAGTCACCGGCAGTCAAGGCGGCGGCCACGCTCATCTTGTCGGCTCCGCGCACGCAATCGACGTACACCAGGCACATGCGTGACAGCGATGCCAGCGCGGCGTGTTTGGCCGGGTCATTCACCGCCACACACAACTCACATGAGCGTCCGTCAATATAGAGCGTGCCGACCTGGAAATTGGCCGGACCCTGGCGGGCGTAAAAATCACGAAACGCCACAAAGTTGTTGGCCAGCGCCATCAGATCGCGCACGTAACACGCCAGTTTTTCAAGCTCACGCACGCCATCACCCTCGGTGGTCGGGTCGGGTTTGCTGGCCAGCCAGGCCCCGTAAGGTGCCAACTGGTCTTTCAAACTCTGCCACTGGGTGCCCGTCAGGGTGGGGGTGTCGCCTTGCAGCGGGGCTACCACGGTCGCCACAAAAGCCGCCATGCGCGGTGCCCAGGCCGGGTTGATGCCCACCGCCAAGGGCAACTGGGCGTTGGCCTGCACATGCGCCAGTGGCAAGGCGGCAATGCCGTCCGCATCTGATGTGAGTGCGGTGGCCCCTAAGGCGGTAAAGGCATCGCCGGGGGCGTTGAGGGCATCGGCAGCGCGGCCGTCAAATGCGGCCAGACTGCAGCGCACAAACCAGTCGTCCACCTTGACTTGCACGGCTTGCAGTGCGGCGTAAGCAGCATCGGTGGCATCACCCAGCGGCTTGGCTTGAGTGCCTGAATCTTCCCAGGTTTGCAGGGCCAGGGCAGCAAAACGCAGCTGGGCGGCACTGGCATCCTGGGCCGAAATCATTTCGCTTGAGCCACCCACATGGGCCAGCACTTGGCGCGCCGCAGCGGCAATTCGGGCACCGGTTTCGTCGTCTTCCCGGATCGCGCTCAAGGGCACGCCGGGCAGTTTTTGCGCCAACACCTCGGGTTTGGCCAGGCGTTCACCGGCCCACTGCACCGCCTCAATCAGCTCTGGCGCGCGCACAAAACCGTCCGCATTGGCGTCGACAAACTGCAGGGTGCGGGCATCAAACTCAATGCCTTTGGTGGGGCAGGCCAGGGCCACCCACAATTTTTGGTCAAGGTCGCCAATGGCCAATAACTCGGCGGCGGTGTCCAGGCGCACCTGGTCAAAGCCACCGGCTCTAAAAAAACGCCATGGGGTTGTATTTTTGGTCATCAGGTTGCCTCTCATTGGGAAAAGGGGTAAGCGACACGCTCGGGGATGTCGTGCCGTCAAGCGCCCGATTTTTACACCAGAAATTCTGTGAAACCAGAAAGCTTGCAACCAATGGCGCCTGCACCGTGCACTTGTGCCGCTAAGCGGCTTTCATCATGCCCTTCAGGAGGCTGCCCAGGGGCTGACGGATGCCCCCACCTTTGCACGAAGCAGCAGGGCGCAGTCTTGCAAGGCGGGCAGCGCGCTTGCGTCAACAAGATCAAGCAAGTGGGCGGCGTAATTCGGGTCGTTGTGCAGCCGGGTGGTGTCAATCCACCAGCCCTGTCCCGCCATCAGCCACTTGAAGTCAACTTCTTCCAGCAACAAAACGCGCTCATCACTGGCTGATGGCTGGTGTTCACGCCTTGGCGGTGTGGGGGTGGGGTGTGTCGCTGGCATGGTCGTTACTCCTTGCATGTGTCTGGCCTGGACGTGGGCTATTGGTGCGCAGTGTGCGCGCATGCTGCAGGCGTGGTGGCTGAAAAGGCGGCACAAAGTCGGGCCAGTTCCGGGCTTAATCTTGAAAAAACGCCATGACGCGAAGAGTGATTTTTGGTTGACCTGAGTCAATCTGAACGGCAGTTGTGGGTGCTATTCTGCTTGCCAGTTTCAGCAACTAAGGCAAGCATCGACATGAACCTCAATGACATGAAAATCTCCACCCGTCTGATTCTTGGCTTTGCCATGTTGGGGTTGCTGCTGGCGTTCATGGCGGGCGTTTCTGTGCTCAAGTTCAAGAGCATGAACGACATGTTTGACGAGGTCATCAACGACCGGGTGCCCAAAGTGGCCTCCATCAATGACATCAAGGCCGATGTAACCCTGATTGCCGACGCGCTGCGCAACATGATCATCATGAGCGACACAGCCGACATCAAGAAAGAAGCCGGGCGCATTGACGTGGCGCGCAAGCTGATTGGTGAACGTTTTGCCAAGCTGGACGCGCAATTGACGAACAACGATGCCCGCACCTTGCTGAACCAGGTGGCGCAGGCCCGCAGCGCTTATGAGCCCTTGCAGGCCGAGGCCATGGAACTCGCCATTGGCGGCCAAACTTTTGAGGCCAAAGCCTTTTTGCTCGACAAGGTGCGACCTGCGCAAAAAACCTACTTTGACGCGCTCGATGGTCTGCTCAAGTACCAGGACGGCCAAATGCATCAGTCTGCCAGTGCCACCCAGCAAGCGACAGCCAGCATGGTTTATGTGATGGGCCTCACGGTGGTTGTAGCTTTGGCCGTGGGGGTGCTGATGGCGCTGTGGATCATTCGGTCCATCACCCGTCCGATTCACCTGGCCGTTGAGGTCTCGCGGGCGGTGGCCGCCGGAGATTTGAGCTTGCAGTTTGACACCTCGGGCAAGAATGAAATTTCACAACTGTTGTTGGCGCTGAAAGATATGCAAACGGGCCTGGTCAGTGTGGTGGCAGAGGTGCGTGACGGCGCCAGGGGGGTGGCGGTGGCCAGTGCCGGTATTGCCCAAAGCGACATTGACCTGTCGTCACGAACCGACAACCAGTCGCATTCCCTCAAAGACACCGCAGCCTCAATGGAGCAACTCGGTGCCAATGTCAACCTCAATGCCGAGAACGCTCGGAAAGCCAACCAGTTGGCACAAAGTGCCTCAGAAGTTGCTTCGCGCGGCGGCGAGGTGGTGACCCAAGTGGTGGACACCATGCGCGGCATCAACGAGTCGTCGCGCAAAATTTCCGACATCATTCAGGTCATTGACAGCATTGCGTTTCAAACCAACATTCTGGCCCTGAACGCCGCGGTAGAAGCGGCCCGCGCCGGTGAGCAAGGACGGGGTTTTGCGGTGGTGGCCAGTGAGGTGCGCAGCTTGGCAGGGCGCTCTGCCGAGGCCGCCCGCGAAATCAAGGCGCTGATCAGCGCCAGCGTACAGCGCGTGGAGCATGGCACGGTGCTGGTTGACCAGGCCGGAGCCACCATGTCTGAAGTGGTCAGCAGCATTCGTCATGTGACACAAATCATGGGTGAGATCAGTGTGGCCAGCACCGAGCAGAGCGAGGGTGTGTCACAACTGGGTGTGGCGATTCACCTGATGGACCAGATGACACAGCAAAACGCCGAGTTGGTGGAGGTGATGTCAGCGGCGGCCGGGAGCCTCAAGTCCCAGGCCGATGCGCTGGTCAGCACGGTGGCGGTGTTCAAGCTGGATGCCCGCGACACACCCACCCGTTTGGCGCTGACTGCGGGCTGAATCAGCCAATTTCGCCGGTATTGGCGCTTGTAGCAACCGGGTATGCTCATTTTTAAGCTAAATTGGCTTGTAGTGCTTGTCAGATTAGCATGAGTAGCTATTGAATTAATAGTGCTTATGCTCTGCCAAGTTCCTGTGCTGCCCCCACCACGGCATCCACCAGCGCCTGGCGCAGCGGGTGCGGTGCAGCCACCTCGGGCAGCAGCAGGCTGACTTTGAAGGGAATGGCCACGCTGAGCGGTTTCACCACCAGGTCTGGCCCGGCCATGGCCAGAGCGGTCAGCGGGTTGACCACCGCCACGCCCAAGCCTTGGCGCACCATGGCACAAACCGCCACTGCACTGGCGGTTTCCAGGCTGGTGTGGCGCGTGACCTGGGCGGCGGCAAACATCTGGTCAATCAGTACCCGGTAGCTGTCGCCTGCGGCCAGACTGACAAAGCGTTCGCCTTCAAAGTCTTGCGGTTGCAGCACCACCTTGCGGCACAGGCGGTGGCCAGCGGGCAGCACGGCCACTTCGTTGACCTGCAAAATGCTGTGCAGCGCGACACCGCTTGGGGCCTCAGCCGTTTCGCTCAAGCCCACATCGAAACGCTGCTCACTCATGGCCTGTTCCAGCCAGGGGGATTCTTGTGGGTAAACGCTCACCGAAGCCTGTGGCAAAGCGGTGCAAAAGCGCAGCAACGCCTGGGGCACCAACGCATGCGCCAGCGCGGGCAGGCAGGCCAACCGCAAGCGCCCGGTGCTCTGCAAGCGCAACTCTTGGGCGCGCAGCGCAATTTGCGCCAACCCGATGAAGGAGCGCTCCACCTCCTGCATCAGTGCCATGGCCCGCACGGTGGGGCGCAGGCGGCCGCGCACCCGGTCAAACAAGTCAAAACCCAGCAATTGCTCAAGCCGGGCAAGCTCGCGGCTCAAGGTGGGTTGGCTGGAGGCGCACACCTCGGCGGCGCGGCTCAAGTTGCCGTGCAGCATGATGGCCCGGAACATGGCCAACTGGCGATGGGTCAGCGCGGGCGCGCCGGGTTCACTGTTTTTGGCCACCAAACACCTTCCAGAAGGCTTGCAGCTTGCCGGAAAACGACAGCCGCTCGTCGGACATGGATTCCAGAAAATCAGACAACCGTTTGGAGCGCGACACCGCAAACAAAATCAGCGTGATAAACATCGCACAGGCGACCAAGCCGTGTAGCACCCGCTCCAGCACAGAGCCTTCACCAAAAGGAATGATGTTCATGCCAAAGTAGCCGGTGGTCACGGTGGCAATCAGCCCCAGAATGGTGATCACGGTCAGGCGGACCACAGTGTTGGACTGCCGGCGTTGGGAGTCGCTGTCCAGGTAGTGGCTCATCTCGCGAATTTCGTCACGCACCTCGTCGTACAAGGCATCGTTGCGCAGGTGGTTGGCGCACAGTCGAAACGTGTCTTGCATGTGTGTCCGCTCAGACAGTTCATGGAACCAGTAGCGGTGGGTAAAGCGCAAAAAGGTCTCAAAGTTGGCACGAATGCGGCGTTTGAACACACGCACCGACTCGTCGTTGCGGATGTTCAGTGCGTTGACCGCTCCCACCAGCACGTCTGAGAACACCAGCAGCGCGGCACGGTGCAAATGTGCAATCAAAAAAATCAGGAAATACTGGTGCCTGAACTGCGCCAGCACACCGCGCTCGCTGTCACAAAAAGTGGACGATTTCGCGTCACCTACCACCGTCAGGGCGTTGCCAGTGCAGATAAAGCGGGTGTTGGGGCCAGACGCTGTGCCAGTCCAAAACCGGTCCTGGCAATAACGCGTGTTGAACTCGGTGACGATGGGGTCGTTCACCGGAATGGCTTCGTCAGGGTGCATCTTGGAGGCCAGCCCAATGCGTATCCAGTCCTCAAAACTCAGCGTTTGCGGCGCATTGAGCGCCAAAAAGGCCATCACCGGCATGCGGTGGTACTCGATCAGGCGGTAGCGCAGTTCGCCGGGCTCGTCTGAGTGGGCCAGCACCAAGGGGCGCAGCAGGCTGGCCCAGTGCGCTGAAATGTTGGGGCTGCGGTGCTGGCACACAAACCCCAGGTAGTTTTCGCGGCGTTGGGTGTCGGAGGTGGCCATCACACCGCCGTCGGCATCCAGCCACTCGGCCAGGTGCAAACTGTGCAGGCTGCCACCACCTTCGTCCCAGCCTGAAGGGTAGGCCCGGCCAAACCTGAAAAGAATGTCGCGCACCGTATGCAAGGGCAGGTCGTTGGCACGCACTTCCACATTGAGTTGAATCAGGTCCAGGTCATCAAAAAAATACAGGTCGATGTGCACCACCCGCAATTCAACCGGGGCTTGGCCCTCGTGCAGGGTCAGGCGCAGTGTGGCAATGTCTTTGCGCCGGAAAACATGCATGGGTGACTGGCCCACTTCCGGGTTGGTCGCAGAGCTGCCAGAGCGGCCTTCGCCATACAAGAAGCGTTGAACATAGGGCAAAAAAGACACAAATTCCCGGTAATGTCGCTCGTGAAACTGGCTGGGATCGTCGGTGAATTCGTCGTCAATGCGCCGCCATTGTTGCGCCTTTGGGTTGTTTTCAAACGCCGCCCAGTGGCGGCCCTTGAGCCCGTCAACCATCAGTGGTTCAAGTTGCAGGGGCCAGACCAGGCTGGCATGAAACAACGCAACTGTTTTGTCAGCAGAGGCTGTGGGTTGTGGCATGGGTGGGTGGCTCGCTGTGGATGGGTGATGGACTGCGCAGTGGCTTGAGTTTATGAAGGTATTGCCGTAAAAGCCTTATCAGAATCAAATAGATCTAAAAACAAATAGGCATTGTTTGAATTAACTCTTGCAGGCATGATCCCCCCATGAACCCATTTACCTCCCACACCCTGGCCTCATTGGCCCAAACCCACGGCACCCCTTTGTGGGTGTATGACGCCGCCACCATCGAGCGCCAGGTGGCTGCACTGCGCCAGTTTGACGTGATTCGTTTCGCGCAAAAAGCCAACTCCAACACCCACATTCTCAAACTCATGAAACGCCTGGGCGTGATGGTGGACTCGGTGTCATTGGGTGAAATTGAGCGCGCCCTGGCCGCAGGCTTTAAACCCGGCGTGCACAACGGCCATGCCGAGATTGTGTTCACCGCTGATTTGCTGGACCGCAGCACACTGCCGCGCGTGGCAGAACTGGGCATTCCTGTGAACTGTGGCTCGATGGACATGCTTGACCAGTTGGGCGCGGTCAGCCCCCGCCACCCGGTGTGGTTGCGCATCAACCCCGGATTTGGTCACGGCCACAGCAACAAAACCAACACCGGTGGCGAGCACAGCAAACACGGCATTTGGCACACTGACTTGCCATTGGCGTTAGCGCGAGTCCGCACCAATGGCTTGACGCTGGTGGGCTTGCACATGCACATTGGCTCAGGCGTGGACTATTCCCACCTGCAAGAGGTGTGTGGTGCCATGGTGGCGCTGGTTGAAACCGTCAAGGCCGAAGGCATGGATTTGCAGGCCATCTCTGCTGGGGGCGGTTTGTCGGTGCCTTACCAAGTTGGTGAGGCGCAGATTGACACCGCGCACTACTTTTCGTTGTGGGATGCGGCACGCCAACAAGTCGCCCAGTTGCTCGGCCATGCCATCACGCTGGAACTGGAGCCGGGCCGCTATTTGGTGGCTGAATCCGGCGTGCTGGTGACCGAGGTGCGGGCCACCAAACAGATGGGCAACAACCCGTTCGTGATGGTGGACGCGGGGTTCAGCGACCTGGCACGCCCCAGCCTGTACGGCAGTTTTCATGGCATGGAGTTGATCCATGCGGACGGCACCCCCGTCATTGGCGCGTTGCAGGACACCGTCGTGGGCGGGCCGCTGTGTGAGTCGGGCGATGTGTTTACCCAAGGCGAGGGCGGTGTGGTGCTGACTCGGCCATTGCCACAGGCCCAGGTGGGTGACCTGTTGGTGTTGCATGACACCGGAGCGTATGGCGCGTCGATGTCATCCAACTACAACACCCGGCCACTCATCCCCGAAGTGCTGATCGAAAACGGTAGCTCAAGGCTGATTCGGCGCAAGCAGACGGTGGC
>JBIJDQ010000050.1:0-9247 GCA_044344025.1 Rhodoferax sp. | reverse complement strand
CCGTGGGGTTACCGTAACGGCCATAGGTGAAGCCGTCTTCGTCACCGGCAAAACGCCGGGCGCTGGCCTCGGCGCTCGGCTGCACATAACCGCTGGTCAAAAACAGCGCCTCAGAGTTCTCGCCGTACTGGCTGCGCTCAACGCCCGCGCGCACTGCCAAGGTGTCACGGTGCAAGTTTTCGGGCAATGAATTGGCGGTCATGGTCACTCCTCAGGATTAGGCAGAGCCAGGCGGGAGGTATCCTCCTGGTTTTCATCGCCTCCAACTCGGCTGGCGTTGAGACGAATGATGTCTTCCAGCGTGATGTCACCTGTGACATAGACCCCGTCAAAACATGAGGCATCAAAATCTTTGATGGCTGGATTCAACGACCCAATGGCTTTTTTCATACCGTCCACATCCTGGTAAATCAGGGCATCGCAACCAATAATTTCACGGATTTCCTCTATCGAGCGGTTGTGCGCGACCAACTCGTGTGGCGTGGGCATGTCAATGCCATAAACATTAGGGAAACGCACAGGGGGTGCAGCACTGGCCATGTAGACTTTTCGGGCTCCTGCATCACGCGCCATTTGAACGATTTCGCGGCTGGTGGTGCCACGTACGATAGAGTCGTCCACCAGCAACACGTTTCTGCCCTTGAATTCGCTGGCAATCACGTTGAGTTTTTGACGCACTGATTTTTTGCGCACCGACTGGCCCGGCATGATGAACGTCCGGCCAACATAACGGTTTTTCACAAAGCCTTCGCGGTAGGGCAAACCAAGCAATTGGGCGAGTTGGGCGGCACTTGGGCGGCTTGACTCGGGGATCGGTATTACCACATCGATCTCATTGGGTGGCACCGTGGAAATCACACGCTTGGCCAGCGACTCACCCAGGTTCAGGCGGGCTTGGTACACAGAGATGCTGTCCATCACCGAGTCGGGCCGCGCCAGATAAACAAACTCAAAAATGCACGGATTCAAGGCCGGATGCTCTGCGCATTGCTGTGCGTGCACCCTGCCCTCCAAATCAATGAAGACGGCCTCACCTGGCGCAATGTCCCGGTCAAACTTGTGCGAGGTGCCTTCCAGTGCCACCGATTCACTGGCCAACATCCAGGTGGCCTCGCCGCGCCCCAAACAAAGGGGGCGAATGCCAAAAGGGTCGCGAAACGCCAGCACGCCATGGCCCGCGATCATGGCAATCACCGCATAAGAGCCCTTGATACGTTGGTGCACCTTGCGCACCGCTTCAAAAACGTCTCTCGGTCGCAAGGGCATACCACGGGTGGTGGCTTCAATTTCATGCGCCAATACATTGAGCAAGACCTCTGAGTCACTCTCCGTGTTGATGTGGCGGTGGTCGGCACTGAACAGTTCAGCCTTAAGCGCATGGGCGTTGGTTAGGTTGCCGTTGTGCACCAACACAATACCAAAGGGTGCATTCACGTAAAAGGGTTGCGCCTCTTCTTCACTGAACGCATTGCCTGCCGTCGGGTAACGCACTTGACCCAGGCCGCAACTGCCGGGCAAGGAGCGCATGTTGCGCGTGCGAAACACATCGCGCACCATGCCTTTGGCCTTGTGCATGAAAAACTTTCGATCCTGCTGGGTGACGATGCCTGCCGCATCCTGACCACGGTGCTGCAAAAGCAGCAGGGCATCGTAAATCAGCTGATTTACCGGAGCGTTACTGACAACACCAACAATTCCACACATAAATTTCCAATCTTTTCAACGACTCATTCTGAAACGGGCAAGAACTTCTCCAGCGCAGTGGGCAGCACCGGCTTGATGCCCTTGAGCACCGTCCCGGCAACGCCTGCACCCTGCGACTCCTGCCAGATGGCACTGGATTTCACCGGTGTCATGCCGACCAGCACTGTGACCAACAACAGCAGCAATACGCCCCGCATCGACCCAAAAACGGCCCCTAATGCGCGGTCAATGGGGCGTAAACCTACCGCACTCATCAAACTCTTCACCATCGTGGCCAGCAAACTGCCCAGCATCACGGCGGCAACAAACACCAGCACAAATCCGGCACCGTAGCGGACCAAGTCACTGGCACCGCTCATTGGCAAACGTTGCGACACGTCGCCTGCCAGCCATTGCGCCAGGACAAAAGCAGCCGCCCAGCTCACCAAAGACAAGACCTCAAACACTAGCCCACGCCATGCGCCAAGCACCATAGAGGCCAACAGAACGCCTATGAATAACCAGTCGACGACAGGCACCATGAGCACCTCAGAGTGTCAACAAGGCCGCCGGAAGGTCCAGCTTCCTGATTTTTACAGCAGCCTTTTCGGCCTCAGGCTTGACCGAAAAGGGGCCAACACGAACCCGTATGCGTCTGCCATCTTTAGTCTCAGCCACATGGGTGTAAGTTTTCAAGCCAGCGCGCTCAAGTTTCAGACGCACCTCATGGGCGCGGGCGGAATCGGCAAATGCACCGACCTGCACCACAAACCGCCCCTGTGCCGGGGCTGGCGTGTCAGCGGTTTTTCCCTCAAGGGCAGCCAATGCTTTTGCGGCATCTAACGCCTGTGCGGTCGCGGCGTTGCCCGCTGGTTTGATAGTTTTTGTTTCGTCGATACTCCCGCCTTTTATAGCAGAAGATGCTTTAAAGACGGGCGCTAAAGGCAGTTTTAGTACCAATTCTTTGTCTGATTTAACCGGCTGTGTCATCTCAGTGATCACACCCGGCTCAGTGGCAATCACGCTTGGCTTGGGCACTTTCAGCGTGTCAGTGCTACCCGTAACCGGCGGCAGAGGTGACGGCAAGGGTGCAACTGCAATGGCAGGTTCAGTTCCGGTGCTTGCGGGCACCTCTGGCCCGGACACCTGGGTGACAGGCAGCGTCAGTGGTGGGACTTTGTTGCGATCCGGAATAGCTATTGGTGTGTCCACTGAAATCGGACGCGGCTGCTTGTCAAACAACAGGGGAAACCCAATTACCCCCAAAAGCACCAACACGCTGGCACCCACCAAACGGTACTTGGCACGCTGGCGCAGGGCTTCTATCCCGTGCGCGACAACTGGCGCACTCGCGGGCTCGTCAACAGCTTTACGAAACTTGAAAAAAGCCATGTTGGGTGGATAGGTAGAAATCAGGGAAAAATCAGGCGGTGGGCAGATGTTTGGCCTGCAGGCGCGGCACCCCGTCCTGAACCACGCCGCCTACGGTGTAGAACGATCCGAAGACCACAATTCTATCAGCGGGGTCTGCGCTGGCCAGGGCGGCCTGGAGTGCCGACCCGGGGTCAGGGTGGGCACTGCCACTGGCATCTTTACGGGTGTTAGTTGCCTGCCAGGCCTGTAATAAAACGGCTGCGCTGGCTGCACGTGCGGTTGGCAAATCGGTGAAATACCACTTGTCTACCAGCGGGTTAAGACGTTTCAGCAATGCACCCAGGTCCTTGTCGGCCATCACGCCGAACACCGCATGTGTGGTGGGGAAAAACCCCATCGCATCCAGATTGACCGCCAATGCGGCTGCCGCGTGCGGGTTGTGCGCCACGTCCAGCACCAGCGTGGGTTGGCCCGGCACAATTTGGAATCGTCCGGGCAGCTCTGCAAACACTAAACCATTGCGCACCGCTTGCGCGGGTACCGGCAAGCGCTCACGTAAGGCGGTGAGCGCAGCCAACACCCCTCCAGCATTGACCAACTGGTTGGCACCCCGCAACGCCGGGTAAGCCAAGCCACTGTAGCGCCGACCCCGTCCGGCCCAGCTCCACTGCTGTTTGTCACCTGACACATTGAAGTCATGCCCCACGCGCCACAGGTCAGCACCCACCTCTAGCGCACGGTCCAGCACAGTCTGCGGCGGCACGGGGTCACTGACCACCACCGGCTTGCCGGTGCGCATGATGCCAGCCTTCTCGTAGCCAATGGCCTCGCGGGTGTTGCCCAGCAGCGCCATGTGGTCCAGATCAATGCTGGTGATGATGGCGCAGTCTGAATCTATGATGTTGACGGCATCCAGGCGGCCACCCAGGCCGACTTCGAGAATCACCACGTCCATCGGGTGCGTGCGGATCACGTCAAATATGGCCAAGGTGGTGAACTCGAAGTAGGTCAATGACACGTCATGGCCATTTAGGACTCTGGCGCTCTCCACACGGGCACAAGAAGCTACTAATTCCATAGCATTTACCGGGTCACCATTGAGGCGCAAACGCTCTTCAAAATGCACCAGATGGGGCGATGTATAGACCGCAGTGCGGTAACCGGCTTGCATCAGAATTGATTCCAGCATGGCGCAGGTGGAGCCTTTGCCGTTGGTACCGGCCACGGTGATCACTGGGCAGGCAAACCGGATTTGCATTCGATCTGCCACGGCACGCACACGGTCCAGACCGAGGTCTATGGCGGTGGTGTGAATCTGCTCGCAGTGGGCAAGCCAGTCGGACAAGTTGACGGGTAATGGGTTCATAGGTGGCGGATTGTCGCGCAGCCCAGGTTTCCCTACATCACTGGGGCTACCGGGCAAACAACCGGGCTATTTCGACGCATAATCTTTTGGCTGACTGCTTCTTCACTGCTTTTTTGACTGGAGCCATGACCATGCGTCCTTTAAATCCTACTTGTCTGCCTGCACTTGTTCTGTTTTTCGCAACTTCCCAAGCGGTGGCGCAGGGTGGCACACAGGCCAACGAGGCTGCAGCCCATGGGGTTGCGGCCAGCGGTCACGCCAGTGCCAGCGCAGCGCACAGCGTGGCAGCTTCCGGGCAGTTGACCTCTGCCGCTCTGGCCGTGCCACTTCTTTCCGGTGGTGCCGTTCTGGGGTCAGCGGGGGCCGTCAGTGCTGGTGCTGGCCGTGATTCGCTCAGGGCGGCGACCGCGCCGATAGGCACACCACTGGAGATCACCGATGAAGTCATCACCATCATTCCACCTAACGAAGCACTCAAACCCAAGACCAAGGAAGTCAAGCTTTGATTGGGCACCTAGAAATGACCCTTCCATGCCTATTCAAAGGAGTTCAAAAATGCTGAATTTTTTACGTGTATGTCTCGTGGTGCTGGCTGTCACGGTGGGTGTCAGCGCGCAGGCCGTTGGTTTCAGTTCCAGCAGCAGCCAGTCGGGCGAAGTTGCCCACTTCAAACCCGAAAAGGTCATCAAATTTGCCAAGAAGGTGGAAAAAACATTGGCATCGCAGGGGGCTCGGGTAGCGGTATTGGCCCGCATGGGCCGACCCCTGGCTGAATTGCCTGAAGGCATGCACTTCACTCATGTCGCCTTTGCGGTTTACTCCGAAATCACGACCACCGATGGCAGAAAAGTACCTGGCTATTCGATTTATAACCTTTACCAACAAAACGATCACCCCGATGTCAGCGAGTTGGTACAAGATTTCCCGGTTGATTTTTTTGCCGGTGTCGCGTTGTTGGAAGCTGGCATCCTCATTCCTTCACCCGAATTGCAGGCACGCCTGCTGGAGGTGATTGCCTCACCAACTTACAAATTGTTGCACGATCCACACTACTCGGTGATTGCAAATCCGTTTACCTTGGGACGGCAAAATTGCACAGAATTTGTACTGGATGTCATCCATGCGGCGATTTACCAAACCGCTGACATCAACGTCATCAAAAGCAGTGAAAAGGCCTACTTTTCTGCCCAACCTGTCAACGTCAACCCCTTTAAATTGATGCTGGGTGCGATGTTCAGCGCAGAAGTTTCAACTGTTGACCATTCCGGCACCCCGATGACGGCGACATTTGAAAAGTTGGCGGTTTATCTCCAAAAGTACGATCAAGGGTCCAAGTTGGTCACTGTTTTGGGCGACTGATAGGGTAAAAATGCAAGTTCCGTCATCCCAAATGGTCACCGTTTACGGCATCCCTAACTGCGACACCGTAAAAAAAGCCCGTACTTGGCTGACAGACCACGGCGTGGCTTATGTTTTTCATGATTTCAAGAAGCAAGGCGTGCCTGCCGAGCTGTTGCCAGGCTGGTTGACTGCGGTGGATTGGCAGACTTTGGTCAACCGCAAGGGCACCACTTGGCGCAAGTTGGATGACACCACACGCGACGCGGTCAACGGCGCTGCGTCGGCCATCACCCTGATGCTGGCCCAACCCAGCGTCATCAAGCGTCCGGTGGTGGTTTGGCAAGAAGGGGCAATCACTGTTGGGTTTGATGCGGAGGTGTTTGCCTCGCGAAAAGCGTTGCAGAACCCTCAATGAAATCGGCATCGCAGTCGGACAGGGTGTCCTCCGATTGCCATTCACAAGCTCCCCTAAAATCGAACGCTTTCATTGCTCGGAAACACCTGCACCATGACCACCACCCACATCGACGCAGTCAGCGTCACGACCCAAGCCAGTGTTTACTTTGACGGCAAATGCGTGAGCCACGGCATCACCTTTGCAGACGGTACCAAAAAGTCAGTTGGTGTGGTGTTGCCCGCCACCTTGACCTTCAACACCGGCGAACCCGAAATCATGGAATGTGTGGCGGGCAGTTGCGAGTACAAACTGGCAGGCAGCGAGCAATGGCTGACATCAACCCCCGGTGAGGAATTCAGCATCCCTGGCAACTCCAAGTTCGACATTCGAGTCACCGAGCCTTACCACTACATTTGTCACTTCGGCTGATCTGATTTTTCAAATTGCTACTTTTATAATAGCTGCTCAAGCATACTGCACGGGAACCATAGGCCTATTTAATGTCAAACACGATACTTCAACACATTCCCGTCGGTCAAAAGGTCGGCATTGCGTTCTCGGGCGGCCTGGACACCAGCGCAGCCTTGCACTGGATGAAGCTCAAGGGTGCCCTGCCCTACGCCTACACCGCCAACCTGGGCCAGCCTGACGAGACTGACTACGACGAGATCCCGCGCAAAGCCATGGAATACGGCGCTGAAAAAGCCCGCCTGATCGACTGCCGTCCGCAACTGGCTGCCGAAGGCATTGCAGCCATGCAAAGTGGTGCCTTCCACATCACCACGGCAGGTGCCACCTACTTCAACACCACGCCGCTTGGCCGCGCGGTGACCGGCACCATGCTGGTGAGCGCCATGAAGCAGGACGATGTCAACATCTGGGGTGATGGCAGTACCTTCAAAGGCAATGACATTGAGCGCTTTTACCGCTACGGCCTGCTGACCAACCCGGCGCTCAAAATTTACAAACCCTGGCTTGACCAGCTGTTCATTGACGAACTGGGTGGCCGTTCCGAGATGTCGGCCTTCATGACAGCGCATGGTTTTGGCTACAAGATGAGCGCCGAGAAAGCCTACTCGACCGACTCCAACATGCTGGGTGCCACACACGAAGCCAAAGACCTTGAGTTTCTGAACAGTGGCATCAAAATCGTCAACCCCATCATGGGTGTGCCGTTCTGGAAAGAAGACTGCATCGTCAAGGCCGAAGAAGTTTCGGTGCGCTTTGAAGAAGGCCGCCCTGTTGCCTTGAACGGTGTGGAATACCCTGATCTGGTCAGCCTGATTCTGGAAGCCAACCGCATTGGTGGCCGCCATGGCTTGGGCATGAGTGACCAGATTGAGAACCGCATCATCGAAGCCAAGAGCCGTGGCATTTACGAAGCACCCGGCCTTGCGCTGCTTTTCATCGCATACGAGCGTTTGGTGACAGGCATCCACAACGAAGACACCATTGAGCAGTACCGCGACAACGGCCGCAAACTTGGCCGCCTGCTCTACCAGGGCCGCTGGTTTGACAGCCAGGCCATCATGCTGCGTGAAACCGCCCAACGCTGGGTGGCGCGCGCTATCACCGGCACGGTAATCATCGAGCTGCGCCGTGGCAACGACTACTCGCTGCTCAACACCGAAAGCCCCAACCTGACCTACGCACCAGAGCGCCTGAGCATGGAGAAGGTGGACGACGCGCCATTTTCACCACTGGACCGCATTGGCCAACTGACCATGCGCAACCTGGACATTGTGGACACCCGTGCCAAGCTGGGCATTTATGCCAGATGCGGCCTGTTGTCACTGGGCTCTGGCGGCGACTTCTTGAGCTTGAAGAACGACGAAAGAAACTGAAGCGATTCCCTTCGTTTTTTAGGGCTTGAGGTATTGCTGGGCAATCGGCTTGAGGGCTGATGCCGTAATGCCAAGCGAGGCCAGACCAGGCAGCTTGCCACTGGCCACGTTGTCCACCTTCATGGAATCCAGGTTGTCCACACTCATCAGCGGCACGCCCGGTGCCAAGCCCATCAGCGTGGCCTGCAGGCGCCCGGCCCAGGCTGGCAAAGGGATTACGGTGCGACCATAACCACCCGCGACATCGCTGAGCTGCGCTGCCAACTGCACCAGTTCTTTCAGGGTAAACACGTTGGGGCCCACCGCCTCAATCACCCGTGGTGATGCCTGTGGGCTGACCTCTTGGAGGCAGCGCACCACGGCAGTGGCCACGTCTTGCACCCACACCGGTTGAAAACGTGCTGTCGCGCCAGCCAGCGGCATGAAAGGCAACACCTGCTGCAGCTTGGCAAACAGGTTGAGAAACTTGTCATCCGCACCAAAAATGACGCTGGGGCGTAAGATGCTTAAATCAAACCCCGCATTGGCGGTGGCTCCCGCGCCCGCAGCAACCTGGTTGAGTACGGCTTCGCCCTCCCCCTTGGAGCGCAAATACATCGACGGCGCAGACTCGGGCTGTAACGCATTGGCCCCCAGCGCACTGACATGCACCACCTGTTTGACCCCCGCTGCGATGCAGGCATGCGCCAGATTCTTGGCCAAAGCCACATGGGTTTTTTCAAATTCTGCCTGGGTACCATGCAGGATGGCCACCAGGTTCACCATCGCATCGTGGCCAGCAGCGGCACGCGTCAATGCAGCTTCGTCGTGCACATTGAGCTCCAGCACCGTCAGCCTTGGCAAATGAATCAGGTGATTGGCGTTGGACCTGCGCCGCGTGGCCAGCGTCACCGCGAAGTCTTCACGGGCCAATTTTTCACAAAGGTGGGCGCCAACAAAACCAGCACCGCCTAAAACAAGGATTTTTTTCATCTCTTGATCATGCATCAAGTAAGAGTGTGGGCGACAGACAAGGGGCAATAATAGTGACCACTATGTTCAAATTTCAAAACCACTCCTTCTTAAAAAAAACAACTTGCGTGGTTGCAGCGGTTTTTTTGCTTGTTGCATCACAGGTTTATGCCGCAACTGTTCAAGCGGTTGCGGGTGAGGTGCAACTGGAGCGCAAATCCAAAGTGACTCTTGTTTCCAACGGTGTTCGGTTTCAAGAGGGTGACCAGATCAGTAGCTCGACTTCCGGCG
>JBIJDQ010000049.1:0-9258 GCA_044344025.1 Rhodoferax sp. | reverse complement strand
CTTCGTGTGCTTGGCAACCAGCGCTTGACCTCAGGCGGTCAAGTCAAGCGCGCAAAAACCAAACCAGTTAGCATTAAAAAGCGCAATCAGGACTAAATGCGGCCTGATGCCTTGCTGGGTCAGTTGTACCCAGTCAAGGTCTGCGCTGCATCAATGGCTGAACGGACTCCTGATTGTCCGAAACGTATTTTGATGCAAAGTGTCTCAAAGTGAAGGTCGCGCACAGCCATTGGAGCACGTACATGACTGTGCCCACACTGTGCCACAAACGCAAATCCTGCCTAGCCACGATACGAGGGGCCACCGCGAACTCGACAAACAACGCCAGCAACATCCCGGATACTATAAAAACCGACGCATTTTTTAACCGTAAATCAAGCGCATCATCCGGATTTTGCCGGGTCACAAGCAAAAGCAACAATCCGCATAACACAGCCAACCAGGTCAACGCAGAAAACAACGTAGCAGCCATGGCACCAGCCATCGCGGTCGTCGGCAAATGGGCAAACAACATTGGCACCACACCAAAACCCACAGTGGTCAAACTACCCCACCAAAGTGCCGCCCCCCAGATAGCCATTTCCTGCCGCTGGGGCCACATTTACCGGTAGCTCACCGTAATCACTTCGTAGCGCCGCAGACCACCCGGCGCCTGGACCTCGGCCACATCACCCTCCTCTTTGCCGATCAGAGCTCGGGAAATTGGACTATTGATGTTGACCAAACCCAGTTTGATGTCTGCTTCGTCCTCGCCAACAATTTGGTAAACAACGTTTTGACCTGTGTCTTCGTCCTCAAGCTCTACTGTGGCACCAAACACCACCCGGCCACCCGCATTGAGTTCTAACGGGTCAATGACCTGTGCCACCGACAATTTGCCCTCAATTTCCTGTATGCGTCCTTCAACAAAACCTTGTTTGTCTTTGGCAGCTTCGTACTCAGCGTTTTCACTCAAGTCGCCTTGTGCACGCGCTTCGGCAATGGCATTGATAACGGCAGGACGCTCGAACGCCTTGAGTTGATGTAACTCGGCCTTGAGTTTGTTGGCACCGCGTTTGGTAATGGGAAGGGTCGCCACGTTCAGCTCCGTGAAAATTATGGACACAAAATAAAACCGCCAAACGTTGCCGTTCGGCGGTAGGCCTGAATTATGCCGCGAATCTGGCAGCCGCTAAATGTGAATTCAGGCCACTTGCAACTGAGCATGCATCTCTTGAACAGAAATCACACCCAACTGATCCATGTAACGCATGCCCTCAACAGCAGCCTCGGCACCAGCAATGGTGGTGAAGGTGGTCACCCGGGCAAGCAATGCCGAAGTGCGAATCTGGCGGGAGTCGGCGATCGCGTTGCGCCGCTCTTCTACGGTGTTGATGACCAACACAATTTCGTTGTTTTTTAGCATGTCCACAATGTGCGGTCGCCCCTCGGTGACCTTGTTCACCACACCGCACGGCACCCCGGCGGCATTCATGAAAGCCGAGGTTCCCTTGGATGCCACTACCACAAAATTCATAGCTACCAATGCCCGTGCCACCTCCACTGCACGGGGTTTATCGTTATTTTTTACCGATATAAACACCTTACCACTGGCCTCACCGCCTGGTTTGAAGGGCCGTGGCAACTTGGAACCAGCACCGATCTGGGATTTGACAAACGCTTCGCCAAAAGTTTTACCAACCCCCATCACTTCACCGGTTGACTTCATCTCAGGGCCGAGAATGGTGTCAACACCGGGAAACTTCACGAACGGGAAAACCGCTTCCTTGACACTGAAATAAGGTGGTGCCACCTCACGGGTCACACCTTGGGAAGCCAGCGTTTGACCAACCATGCAGCGCGCTGCCACTTTGGCCAATTGCACACCCGTGGCTTTGGACACAAACGGCACGGTGCGTGAGGCACGCGGGTTGACCTCAAGCACATAAATCACGTCCTGGCCATCAATGTGTTGGATGGCAAACTGCACATTCATCAAACCGACCACGTTCAGCGCATGCGCCATGGCGGCGGTCTGGCGCTTGATCTCTGTCACCGTCGGCTCACACAGGCTGTAGGGCGGCAAGGAACAGGCGGAATCGCCACTGTGCACACCGGCTTGTTCAATGTGCTCCATTACTCCACCGATGTAGGTCTGGCCTGTGGTATCACGTACACAGTCCACATCGCATTCAATGGCATCATTCAAAAAGCGGTCCAGCAACACCGGTGAGTCATGACTGACCTTGACTGCCTCGCGCATGTAACGCTCCAAGTCACGTTGCTCATGCACAATTTCCATTGCACGACCGCCCAGCACGTAGCTTGGGCGCACCACCAGTGGGTAGCCCAGGCTGGCGGCTTTCTCAAGTGCTTCTGGCTCGGTCCGGGCAGTTGCGTTGGGGGGTTGGCGCAGCTTCAATTCATGTAGCAATTTCTGAAACCGTTCACGGTCTTCAGCCGCATCAATCATGTCAGGGCTGGTGCCGATGATGGGCACACCATTGGCTTCTAGATCCAGCGCCAGTTTCAGGGGGGTTTGACCTCCGTACTGCACGATCACGCCATAGGGTTGCTCTTTATCAACAATTTCAAGCACATCTTCGAGAGTCAAAGGCTCAAAATAGAGGCGGTCAGAGGTGTCGTAGTCAGTAGACACCGTCTCCGGGTTGCAATTGACCATGATGGTTTCATAACCATCTTCACGCATGGCCAGGGCCGCATGCACACAGCAATAGTCAAACTCGATGCCCTGCCCAATCCGGTTGGGGCCGCCACCGAGCACCATAATTTTTTTCTTGTTGGTGGGGGCAGCTTCACATTCTGAGCCTTCGGCCTCATAAGTGGAATACAGATAAGCCGTGTTGGTGGCAAATTCGGCCGCACAGGTATCGACCCGCTTGTACACCGGGCGCACGCCCAATGCATGACGACGTGCACGCACGGCGGTGTCGGTGGTTTTGAACTGCTTGGCCAGGCGACGGTCAGAAAAGCCCTTCTGCTTGAGCGCACGCAACGTGGCCGCGTCTATGGAATCGAGCGCGGTGCCCACAATGGGTTGAGGCAGGCGTTCAATTTCAAGCTCAATCTGAACAATTTGCTCAATCTGCACCAGAAACCAGCGGTCAATTTTGGTGAGTTCAAAAACCTCTTCCACGCTCCAGCCCGCTGCAAAAGCATCGCCCACATACCAAATGCGGTCGGGGCCAGGCTCACCGAGCTCACGCTCCAGCACCTCGCGGTCCTGGGTTTTCTCGTTCATGCCATCCACTCCCACCTCAAGCCCGCGCAAAGCCTTCTGAAAAGATTCCTGGAAGGTCCGGCCCATGGCCATCACTTCGCCCACCGATTTCATTTGTGTCGTCAGGCGGCTGTCTGCGGTGGGGAATTTCTCGAACGCGAAACGTGGGATTTTGGTCACCACGTAGTCGATGCTGGGCTCAAAGCTGGCTGGGGTGGCCCCACCAGTGATCTCATTTTTGAGTTCATCCAGCGTGTAACCCACCGCAAGTTTGGCCGCCACTTTGGCAATTGGAAAGCCAGTTGCTTTTGATGCCAAGGCGCTTGAACGACTCACTCGGGGATTCATCTCAATCACCACCATGCGGCCATCTGCCGGGTTGATGGAAAACTGCACGTTCGAGCCACCCGTATCCACCCCAATCTCACGCAGCACCGCCAGCGACGCATTGCGCAGAATCTGGTATTCCTTGTCGGTCAAGGTCTGCGCCGGCGCCACCGTGATGGAATCGCCCGTGTGCACGCCCATGGGGTCAAGGTTCTCGATCGAACACACAATGATGCAGTTGTCTGCGGTGTCACGCACCACTTCCATCTCGTACTCTTTCCAACCCAGCAAGGACTCTTCAATGAGAAGCTCATTGGTAGGAGAGGCTTCCAGACCGCGCTTGCAAATGACCTCAAACTCTTCCGAGTTGTAGGCAATGCCACCGCCAGTGCCACCCAAGGTAAAGCTTGGGCGAATCACAGTGGGAAAACCCAGTGTCTTTTGCACATCCCATGCCTCAACCATGCTGTGGGCGATGCCTGAGCGAGCCGAACCCAGACCAATTTTGGTCATGGCATCCTTGAACTTGAGGCGGTCCTCGGCCTTGTCAATGGCTTCGGGCTTGGCCCCGATCAACTCAACAGGTTGGCCGGTGGAAATACCAGTATATTTGTCAAGCACACCGTTGTGCCACAGGTCCAG
This sequence comes from Rhodoferax sp., assembly GCA_044344025.1. Taxonomy (GTDB): domain Bacteria; phylum Pseudomonadota; class Gammaproteobacteria; order Burkholderiales; family Burkholderiaceae_C; genus Rhodoferax. The sequence continues at coordinate 5,069 of JBIJDQ010000049.1, read as the reverse complement.
CGCACAGTTCAGTGCCGTCTGACCGCCCATGGTCGGCAGAATCGCATCAGGGCGCTCTTTGGCGATGATTTTCTCAACCGTTTGCCAAGTGATCGGCTCGATGTAAGTCACGTCGGCCGTGGCCGGGTCGGTCATGATGGTTGCCGGGTTGCTGTTAATCAGGATGACCCGGTAGCCTTCTTCACGTAGCGCTTTGCAGGCTTGCACGCCCGAGTAATCAAACTCGCAGGCTTGGCCAATGATGATGGGGCCTGCGCCAATAATGAGAATGCTTTTGATGTCAGTACGTTTTGGCATTTTTATACAAATGTATTTTTAGTTAAGACTGGCGGTGGCAAGTTTGGATCCAAACCAGACAAACAAGCCGCCCACGGCGCTGGACAGGGCGGCAGTCAGGCGCTTGCGACTGCGAAAACAATGGGCCAGATGTGCACCCCCGAAAATCAACGCGGAGAGGTAAAGGGCACTGAACGCCATGATGATGGTGCTCAAAATCAGGAATGGCACCGCCGGGCTTGGGTAAGCCGGGTCAATAAATTGAATAAAGAAAGACAGCAAAAACAAGATCGCCTTTGGGTTGAGCAGACTGATCACCAGCGCCCGCTTGAATGGATTCTGCAATGGGGTACCGATGTCCGGGCTGGCCCCCGCGCTGGGATCGGACTGGTCAGAATTACGCCGATTGAAGAGCGCCGACCAGATCAAGTTGAGCCCTACCCAGGTCAGGTAAGCAGCCCCGACATACTTCACTACCAAAAACAAGGCGGGGTAAGTTCTCAACAGACTGGCCGCACCCAAGGCAGTGAATGCCAGCAGAATGGTGTCACCCACAAAAACCCCGCAGGCCCCTTGAAAACCGGCCTGAACACCGCGCGATGTGGCCACCGACAGCACATACAAGGAATTGGGGCCAGGCAACAAAATGATGCCAATAGCCCCAATCACGTAGGTCCAGAGGTCAGTGATACCGTAAAAGTTCATGCACGCGTGCCCATTTCAGCAACAAAACGGTCAAACAGGTACCCAATATCCTGCGGCCCAGGCGAGGCCTCGGGGTGACCCTGAAAGCAAAATGCGGGCTTGTCAGTGCGCTCCAAGCCCTGCAAGGTGCCATCGAACAGGCTCACATGGGTGGCACGCAGATTGGCAGGCAAAGTTTTTTCATCCACGGCAAAGCCGTGGTTTTGGCTGGTAATGCTGACTCGGCCAGTGTCGAGGTCTTTCACCGGGTGGTTGGCACCGTGGTGACCAAACTTCATCTTGAAGGTTTTGGCACCGGATGCCAGCGCCATGATCTGATGCCCCAGGCAAATGCCAAAAGTGGGAATACCACTGTTAATCAACTCGGCTGCAGCGGCAATAGCGTAATCGCAGGGTTGCGGGTCACCAGGCCCGTTGCTTAGAAAAATTCCATCGGGCTGGTGTTTGAGCACGTCTGCCGCCGTGGTTTGGGCCGGTACCACGGTCACCCGGCAACCACGCGCACTGAGCATGCGCAAGATGTTTTTCTTCACGCCAAAATCATAGGCCACCACGTGGAATTTGGGCGCCTCTTGTGCGCCGTAACCGGGCTTGCCCTGCAAGGCCGGGTTGGCCAAGGCCCACTCCGTTTGTGTCCACTCAAAACCATCTTTTGTGCTCACGACTTTAGCCAAGTCCAGACCCGACATGTTTGGTGCAGCCTTGGCTTGCGCCACGGCCTGATCAATCAACTGTTGCGTCACCACCCCACCGGCTGCCAAGGCCAAAATGCAGCCGTTTTGCGCCCCCTGGCTGCGCAGTTGCCGGGTCAATTGACGGGTGTCAATGTTGGCAATGGCCACTGTATTTCCAGCCACCAGGTACTGACTGAGCGTTTGGGTAGACCGAAAATTGGAGGCCAGCAGGGGCAAATCTTTGATGATCAGGCCAGCAGCCTGAATACCGTCGGACTCAACGTCTTGCGGGTTAACCCCGTAATTGCCAATGTGCGGGTAGGTCAAGGTGACAATTTGCTGGCAGTAGCTCGGGTCTGTGAGGATTTCCTGGTAGCCAGTCATGGAGGTGTTGAACACCACCTCACCTACCGTGGAGCCAGTGACCCCAATGGAATTGCCTTGGTAGACCGTGCCGTCTGCGAGTGCCAAAATAGCGAGTGGGGTATTTCCCTTGAGAGACAAAAGCACTGGGTTCTCCGAAATAGTTACGGGTACGCCCAAGCATGCAGGAATGACTTCCTGAGGTAACGACGAATTGGATTGGGGCTTGGATGGCTGCTTTGAGCGTACGCGGGTGCGAAACCGTGACCAATTATAGCCCAGGGGCAGGGTCAACCCGAATCACCGCCCCCCCAAGCGCACGCTAGGATGGCATGCAGGCCGTGGCACTGGCATGCAGACAGATGGCCGCCGCTGTGGCCACATTGAGCGACTCCTCACCCCCCGGCTGGGCAATGCGCACATGCACGCTGGCACGCAATTCCAGCGCATCACAAATCCCCTGACCTTCATGCCCTAGTGCCCAAGCACAGGGCATAGTTAGCTCTTTTTTTAAGAGCATTTGATGCAAATGACTGCCACGATGGGAACTGGTCACCAACAACGGCAGGGTCAATGCATTGAGCAGACCAATGTCGGCCCCCTCGATCAGTTGCAAGCCCCAGTGCGCACCCATGCCGGCCCGTAAAACTTTGGGTGACCACAATGCGGCAGTGCCTTGCAAGGCGATAACCTGGCGAAAACCAAAAGCCGATGCACTGCGCAAAATGGCGCCGACGTTGCCAGCGTCCTGCACCCGGTCAAGAATGACACTGGCCTGGCCGCCATCAAACTCAGGTGCCACAGGGAGATCGAAAACAAAACCCATGCGCGCAGGCGACTCCAGCCCACTGACCAAATCGTACAGGGCATCCTTAATTACTATGTTTTTAATAGCTGCTTGAGAATACTGGACGGGCACTAAAGGCCAAAAAGACTCTGAAAATACACCCAGAGCCGGACGTACCCCCCGGTGGATGGCAGCACGTAGCAAGTGGTCGCCCTCAGCCCAAACCCGGTGCTGTTTTCGGTATTCAACCGCCCCGTGAGCAAGCCTTTTGAGGTCTTTGACAAATGGGTTGTCACGTGAACTGATGCGAAGCACCTCGCTCATGCCTGCCCCTTGGAAAGCACTTCACTTACCGGGCGAAATGTGGTCCGGTGCTCGGGGCAAGCCCCATGCGCTTGCAATGCCAACAGGTGCGCTGCGGTACCGTATCCTTTGTGCTTGCCAAAGCCATAGGCGGGGTATTGCCGGTCGATCTCCAGACACCAGCGATCCCGCGTGACCTTGGCCAGAATCGACGCAGCCGAGATGGCGGCAACCAGAGCATCTCCCCGCACAATGGTTTCAGTTTTCATAGCCAACGCTGGCAACTGGTTGCCGTCCACCAACACCAATTTTGGGGTCAAGCGCAAGCCCTCCACCGCCCGGCGCATGGCCAGCAGCGTGGCCTGCAAAATGTTAAGTTGATCAATCTCCTGCACGCTGGCCTGCGCCACAGCACAACACAGCGCTTTGGCTCGAATTTCATCAAACAAAAGCTCCCGCTTTTTGGGGCTCAGTTTTTTCGAGTCTGCCAAGCCTTTAATGGGGTTGAGGTCATCAAGGATCACTGCTGCAGCCATAACTGGGCCTGCCAATGGACCGCGACCTGCCTCATCTACCCCTGCCACCAAACCGGCGACACCCCACTGCATGGCCACTTGCCGCATGCCAACAGGTGTGGCGCTGCGCCGTTTCTTAGGCGGGCTCGCCATAACTTTGGGCGTTGCTTGTACGGAGGAAAAATTAGTTTTGGAGGACATGGGCAATGGCAAGGGCGGCAAGCGTTGGGGTGTCGCGCTGCAACTCGGCATGCAGCAATTGAAATCGTTGCTCAAGTTCACCTAGTTTCACAGACGTGTGATCGCTGGGATGCAGCCATTGCAACACCTCTTCAGCCAGCGCCTGCGGGCTTGCGGCTTCTTGAAGAAATTCAGGCACTACAAATTCACGGCACAAAATGTTGGGCAAGCCTACCCAGGGCTGCAACTTCTTACGCCGCATGATATGCCACGACAAGGCACCCATGCGGTAGGCAATCACCATGGGGCGTTTGAAGAGCGCGGCCTCCAGCGTCGCTGTGCCGCTGGCAATCAGGGTGACATCACAAGCAGCCAGCGCGGTGTGCGACTGACCATCAAGTATCTGCAAATGGTGCTGCATGCCACTGAAGTGCGCTGCGCGCTGAATCTCTAGCTTCAGGAAAGGTATCGTCGGAACAATAAATTTAATAGCGTCATCCGCTTTATGGATAAGGGCTGCAGCTCTGAAAAAACATGATGCAAGGTGTCTGACCTCGGACTGCCGACTACCTGGCAAGATGGCCACCACACGGTCAAACCTGGACAACCCAAGCGCTGCACGGGCGGCCACTCGGTCGGGCACCATGGGGATTACGTTCGCCAAGGGATGCCCGACATAAGTGGCTGCAATGCCTTGCTGCGCCAGCAAGGCGGGCTCAAACGGAAAAATGCACAACACGTGGTCGACGCTGCGTCTGATTTTCTCGATCCGCTCTGGACGCCAGGCCCAGATGGAGGGGCAAACAAAATGCACGGTCTTGATGCCACTTGCCTTCAAGTCAGCTTCCAGGTCAAGGTTAAAGTCCGGGGCATCTACGCCGATAAAAATATCTGGGCGGACTTGCAACAAACGGGCTTTCAGATGACGGCGTATGCCCACAATCTCCCGGTATCGGCGCAGCACCTCCCAGCCAAAACCATGCACAGAGAGTTTGTCATGCGGCCACCAGGCCTGAAAGCCATGCTTGGCCATTTCCGGCCCACCAATGCCCACCGCCTGAAAATCGGGCCAGCGCTGTTTCAGCCCGTCAAGCAACAAGCCAGCAAGCAGATCGCCAGACGTTTCACCAGCAACCATGGCCACATGCATTTTTTTCTTAGGCAAAGACTTAACGAACAATGCCACGTTGGGGCGATACATGATCCAAAAATGAAAGCATCATATGCACGTCAGTCGTACACTCCGGGCATTTTTTTTCAAGTTCT
>JBIJDQ010000048.1:0-9271 GCA_044344025.1 Rhodoferax sp. | reverse complement strand
CCGGCAGCAAAGCCATTGGCTTGTGCTACCGTTGCGTTTTTGATTTTGGAGGTGTTTATGAAGCGCTGGTTTTTGATGGTGATGACCCTTGCCCTGCTGAGTGGCTGTGGCTACAACGATTTTCAACGGCTTGACGAACAGACCAAATCGGCCTGGAGTGAGGTGCTTAACCAGTACCAGCGCCGCGCCGACCTGGTGCCCAACATTGTCGCTACGGTCAAGGGCGAAGCCGCTTTTGAGCAGGAAACCCTGACCAAGGTGATTGAGGCACGGGCCAAGGCCACCTCGATCCAGGTGACACCTGAAACACTGAACAACCCTGAGGCGTTCAAGAAGTTTCAAGCGGCGCAAGGCGAACTGGGCTCCGCGCTGAGCCGCCTGATGGCCGTGTCTGAACAATACCCCAACCTGAAGGCCAACCAGGGCTTTAGCGACCTGCGGGTGCAACTTGAAGGCACCGAGAACAGGGTCACTGTGGCGCGCAACCGCTACATCAAGGCGGTGCAAGAGTACAACGTGCTGGCACGGAGTTTTCCGAGCAACCTCACGGCCATGGTGTTCAGTTACAGCCCCAAAGCAAGTTTTGCGGTTGAAAACGAAGCGGCCATCTCGACCCCCCCGGTGGTTGATTTCAATAAAAAATGAACCCCTTGTGCCACCTGCGTGGTCTGACACTGCGCAGTCTGATCGGGTTCTTTGCCTTGCTGCTGGTTTGGCTTGGCCCATGGGGGGTGGCCCACGCAGAGCAAGCGGTGCCTGCGTTGACAGCGCACGTCATGGACACCAACGGTACCTTGTCAGACGCGCAACGCGCTGCGCTTGAAGCCAAACTGACTGCGTTCGAGCAAGCCCGTGGCTCGCAGGTGGTGGTGTTGCTGGTGGCGAGTACGCAGCCCGAGGACATTGGCAGCTACGCCAACCGGGTGGCTAACACCTGGAAAATTGGACGCAAGGCGGTCGGTGACGGCCTGTTGTTGATCGTGGCAGTGCAAGACCGCAAGGTGCGCATTGAAGTCGCCAAGACGCTTGAAGGTGCCCTGCCCGACCTCGCGGCCAAGCGGATCATTGATCAGGCCATCACGCCACGCTTCAAACAGGGCGACTATGCCGGCGGGATTGACGATGGTTTGACCCGTGTGATGGCCTTGATCACCGGGGAGGCCTTGCCTGAACCCGCCCAACCCACCAAAAAACCAGACGCTGGTTTTGACTGGATGGAGTTGGGCATTTTCATGTTCATCGCTGTGCCGGTCGTGGGTGCTGTCGCCAGAGGTATTTTTGGTAACCGTTTGGGCGCTGTGGCTACCGGGGGGGTCGCAGGGGCAATCGCCATGGTGGTCACTGCCAGCCTGCTGTTGGCCGGTCTGGCTGGCTTGGTGGCGATGGTGTTCGCTTTGTTGCAAAGCGCGCCAGCCAAAGGTCTGCGCGGCGGGCGCAACGCTGGATGGGGACACGGAAACGGCATGGGTGGTGGCCGTTTTGGGGGCGGGGGCAGCTTTGGTGGCTCCGGCGGTTTTGGCTCAGGCGGTGGTGGTGACTTTGGAGGCGGAGGCGCCTCGGGAGATTGGTGATGTGGACACGTTTGACTCGACTTGTAAAACACCGCTGGCAAAGCGACGATGCCGCTGACAAGGCCCTGCGGCCTGCGTTGCTGGAGCGCCTTGCCCTTCAAGTCAAACAGAGCGAGGCCACACACAGTGGCGAGATTCGTGTGTATGTTGAAGTCAGTTTGCCCTTGAGTTACCTCTGGCGACGCGCCAGCACCGAACAAATCACCCATGACCGGGCTTTGGCCATGTTTGGCAAGCTGCGGGTTTGGGACACCGCGAACAACAACGGGGTGTTGATTTATTTGCTCCTGGCGGAGCGCCGGATTGAAATTGTGGCCGACCGGGGTTTGAATGAACGTGTACCGCCTGACACCTGGCAACAACTGGTTCAAACCATGCGATCTTCCTTCAAAGCAGGGGATTTCGCTGCGGGACTGACCCAGGCTGTAGAAAAAGTATCGGCGCTGTTGCAGCAGCATTTTGCAATCGCACCAGGGCAGCACAACCCGAACGAATTGCCTGACAAGCCCCTCTTGGGCTAGCTGACCAGATCAATGTGGCGGACGTAAAAAAACCCGCTGCCAAAGGCGCGGGTTTTTTGCACTGCTGTCAGCGTTTACTTTTTGCCGCGGTATTTGCGCAGGGCACTGATTTGTGCGGCCATGATGGCCAATTCAGAAGAGGCCTTGGCCAAGTCAAGGTCAGACTTGGCGTTTTTGACAGCTTCCTCAGCCGCCAGTTTGGCCTCGTTTGCCTTTTCGTCGTCGAGATCCTTGCCGCGAATCGCGGTGTCGGACAACACCGTAACACTGGTGGGCTGAACTTCCAGAATCCCACCAGCAACAAAGATGAACTCTTCGCTGCCATCAGCCATCTCAATGCGCACAGACCCGGCCTTGATGCGAGTGATCAATGGTGTGTGGCGCGGAAAGATACCGAGCTCGCCAGCCTCACCAGGCAGGGCGACAAACCGCGCCTGACCTGAGAAGATCGACTCTTCGGCACTGACCACATCAACGCGGATGGTGTTCATGGCTTAAACCTTTTTGGCTTTTTCAAACGCTTCGTCGATGGTGCCAACCATGTAAAACGCTTGCTCTGGCAAGTGGTCACATTCACCGGCCACAATCATCTTGAAGCCGCGAATGGTTTCAGCCAAAGACACGTACTTGCCTGGTGAGCCGGTAAACACTTCAGCCACGTGGAACGGTTGGGACAGAAAACGTTGAATCTTACGGGCGCGTGCCACGGTCAACTTGTCTTCCGGTGCCAATTCATCCATACCCAGAATCGCAATAATGTCGCGCAGTTCTTTGTAGCGTTGCAAGGTTCCCTGCACCGCACGGGCGGTTTCGTAGTGGTCTGCACCCACCACCAAGGGGTCAAGCTGACGGCTGGTGGAGTCAAGTGGGTCAACCGCAGGGTAAATACCGAGCGACGCGATGTCACGGCTCAGCACCACAGTGGAGTCAAGGTGAGCAAAGGTGGTTGCAGGACTTGGATCGGTCAAGTCATCAGCTGGCACGTAAACGGCTTGAATCGAAGTGATCGAGCCAACTTTGGTCGAGGTGATGCGCTCTTGCAGGCGGCCCATTTCTTCGGCCAATGTGGGCTGGTAACCCACGGCAGAAGGCATACGACCCAGCAAAGCGGACACCTCGGTACCGGCCAAGGTAAAGCGGTAAATGTTGTCCACAAAGAACAGCACATCTTTGCCCTCGTCCCGGAACGACTCAGCAATCGTCAGGCCAGTCAAAGCAACGCGCAAACGGTTGCCCGGTGGCTCATTCATCTGACCATAAACCATGGCCACTTTGGACTCTTCCAGCTTTTCGAGGTTAACCACCCCGGAGTCAGCCATCTCGTGGTAGAAGTCATTGCCTTCACGAGTACGCTCGCCCACACCGGCAAACACAGACAAGCCGCTGTGCGCCTTGGCAATGTTGTTGATGAGTTCCATCATGTTCACGGTCTTGCCCACGCCCGCGCCACCGAACAAGCCCACCTTACCGCCCTTGGCAAAAGGACAAACCAGATCAATCACCTTGATACCGGTTTCCAGCAGTTCTTGAGAAGGGCTGAGTTCGTCATACGACGGCGCCTTGCGGTGAATTGACATCATCTTGGCAGATGCAACCGGACCGCGCTCGTCAATAGGCGCGCCCAGCACGTCCATGATTCGACCCAATGTGGCCGTGCCCACGGGCACCATGATTGGGTGAGCGGTGTTGGTCACCATCAGACCGCGGCGCAGACCATCTGACGAGCCCAACGCAATGGTACGAACAATGCCGTCGCCAAGTTGCTGCTGAACTTCCAGCGTGAGCGTAGAGCCTTCAAGCTTCAGTGCGTCATAAATTTTGGGCATGCGGTCGCGCGGAAATTCCACGTCAACCACAGCGCCAATGCACTGAACTATCTTGCCTTGAACGTTTGCGTTCGTGTTTGTGGTTTCTTGAGCCATTTGGTTTTGCTCCAATAAATTTGAATCTTGCTAGCTAGATGCCGTTATCTATGCGCCAATAGCGGCCGCACCGGAGACGATTTCTGACAACTCTTTGGTAATGGCGGCTTGACGGGTCTTGTTGTAGACCAATTTCAGCTCACCAATCACATTACCTGCGTTGTCAGTGGCGGCCTTCATGGCCACCATACGCGCAGCATGCTCGGAGGCCATGTTTTCTGCAACAGCCTGGAAAACCAACGCCTCTACGTAGCGAACCAGCAGGTCGTCAATCACAGACTGCGGATCGGGTTCATAGATGTAATCCCAGGCGTGCTTTGAGCCACTGGCTTCCTCACTGGCCCGCGCTTGCTCCTGCATCTGCACAGCAGACAGTGGAAGCAATTGTTCCATCACAACTTCCTGCCTCATCGTATTGACGAAACGGGTGTAAGAGAGAAAAACCGAATTCACCTCGCCCTTGGCGTAGGCATCAAGCAACACCTTCACCGGGCCAATGAGACGGTCCAGATGGGGACGATCGCCAAGTTGGGTGACATGAGCCACCACTTTTGCACCAATCCGGTTCATGAAACCCAAACCCTTGTTGCCAATTGCCACGGTTTGCGTCGTCATGCCAGCGCTCTGCACGTCACGCAACTTGTTGGTGACGTTTCGCAAAACGTTGGTATTGAGTCCGCCACACAGCCCTTTGTCCGTGGTCACCACAATCATGCCAACGACTTTTGCGTCGTTGGGCTTCATGAACGGGTGAACGTACTCCGGGTTTGCTTGGCCGAGGTGGGCAGCAATGTTGCGTACTTTTTCAGAATACGGCCTTGCGGCACGCATACGCTCTTGCGCTTTACGCATCTTGGAGACAGAAATCATCTCCATGGCTTTGGTGATCTTCTTCGTACTCTCGAAGTTTTTGATCTTGCCGCGTATTTCCTTGCCAGTTGCCATATCAGTCTCCTTGTCTGTTACGAGGTGACCTTAAGCAAACGACTTCTTGAATGCAGCAATGGCAGTGTTCAATTCAGCCTCAGCATCCTTGTCCATGGCACGATCAGCTTCCAGCTTGGCGAGCAATGCAGCGTTTTTGTCTTTCAGATGGCTGTGTAAGCCATGCTCGAATGCCAGCACCTTGTTGACAGCGATGTCATCAAGGTAGCCTTTGTTGACGGCAAACAGCGTTGCACCCATCAGGGAAATCGGCTGTGGACTGTACTGGGCTTGCTTAAGCAACTCCGTCACACGGGCACCACGGTCAAGCTGCTTGCGAGTTGCCTCGTCCAGATCAGACGCAAACTGGGCAAAAGCCGCCAATTCACGGTACTGGGCCAAGTCGGTACGAATACCACCGGACAAGTTCTTGATCAGCTTGGTCTGCGCAGCACCGCCGACGCGAGACACCGAGATACCGGCGTTAATCGCTGGTCGAACACCCGCATTGAACAAAGATGTTTCCAAAAAGATCTGACCATCGGTGATGGAAATCACGTTGGTGGGCACGAACGCGGACACGTCACCCGCTTGGGTCTCAATGATGGGCAACGCCGTCAATGAACCTGTCTTGCCTTTGACTGCGCCCTTGGTGAAATCTTCAACATACTTTTCGTTCACACGAGCAGCACGCTCCAACAAACGGCTGTGGAGGTAAAACACGTCACCAGGGTAAGCTTCACGGCCTGGGGGACGGCGCAGCAACAAGGACACTTGACGGTAAGCAACAGCTTGTTTGGACAAGTCGTCATACACAATCAGAGCGTCTTCACCACGGTCACGAAAGTACTCACCCATGGTGCAGCCAGAATAGGCTGACACATATTGCATGGCTGCCGATTCGGATGCGGTGGCCGCCACAACAATGGTGTACTCCATGGCACCAGCTTGCTCAAGCGCACGCACCACGTTTTTGACGGAAGAGGCCTTTTGGCCAATCGCGACATAAACGCAGGTCATGTTCTGACCCTTCTGGTTGATGATGGCATCAATGGCCACAGCGGTCTTGCCGGTCTGGCGGTCACCAATGATCAACTCACGCTGACCACGACCCACAGGAACCATGGAGTCAATCGACTTCAGGCCGGTTTGCATGGGCTGACTCACCGACTGACGAGCGATCACGCCGGGCGCAACCTTCTCAATCACATCGGTCATCTTGGCGTTGATTGGGCCTTTGCCGTCAATGGGCTGACCCAACGCGTTGACCACACGTCCCTTGAGCTCGGGGCCCACGGGCACTTCAAGAATACGACCAGTGCACTTTACCGTGTCGCCTTCGGAAATGTGCTCGTATTCGCCCAAAATCACGGAGCCAACTGAATCACGCTCAAGGTTCAACGCGAGTCCATAGGTGGGCAGACCGTCGGAGCCTGCTGGGAATTCGAGCATTTCGCCCTGCATCACGTCAGACAAACCATGGATACGGCAAATGCCGTCAGTCACAGACACGACCGTACCTTGGTTGCGAATGTCAGCGTTAGCGGACAAACCTTCAATACGACTCTTGATCAGTTCAGAAATTTCTGCGGGATTGAGTTGCATGACTCTTTCCTTCTTTCATTTAATGGGCCAGCGACAAAAGGCAACGCCTTAAGCCGTCAAGGCCACTTTCATTTGTTCCAAACGGGCCTTGACAGATGTGTCAAGAACTTCGTCACCCACAACCACCCTGATGCCGCCAATGAGCTCAGGCTGCAATTCAACCGTGAGGTTAAGTTTGCGCGCAAACCGCTTTTCGAGCGTTGTTGCCAATTCAGCCAAGCTTGCGGCGTCAATAGGAAACGCGCTGTACACCACTGCGTCTGATGAACCACTTTGTGCGTTCTTCAAAACAGCGAACTGTGCTGCAATTTCTGGCAAAACACTCAAGCGGCCGTTGTCAATCACAGTGCGCAAGAAGTTATTTGCCATTTCTGGAAAGGCAACTTTAGCGACACCAACGATGAGATCAAACACCTGAGCGTTTGTCACATTTGGGTCTGCTGCAAATTTCTGCAATTGTGAGTTGGCTGCAATGTCTTGCAGCGCACTCACCCAGACAGCAGCACCGCTCAGGTCGGAGGCAGACGCCTTGAACAAGGCCTCAGCGTAAGGACGGGCAATGGTGGCGAGTTCAGCCATGATTTACCTCTTACAGCTCAGTCTTGAGCCGACCAAGCAGATCGGCATGGACGCTGGCATTGACTTCCTTACGGAGAATCTGCTCGGCACCCTTGACCGCCAACGCGGCGACTTGCTCGCGCAATGCCTCACGTGCACGGACCGTTTGCTGATCGGCTTCAACCTTGGCGGCAGCAATGATTTTGTTGCCTTCCTCGGTTGCTTTGGATTTGGCCTCTTCCACGATGACCTGACCACGACGCTCGGCATCTGCCAAGCTCGCTGTGGTTTCGGCACGAGACTTGGCCAGCTCGGCTTCCACACGCTTGTTGGCGGATGAAAGCTCGGTCTTGGCTTTGTCGGCAGCCGCAAGGCCATCGGCGATTTTGCTGGCACGTTCGTCCAACGCAGCTGCTATGGGCGGCCACACGAACTTCATCGTGAACAGCACCAGCAATGCGAAGACGATAGCTTGCGCTACCAGTGTTCCATTAATGTTCACAGTAAGTCTCCTTCAACAAGGTGTTGCAGGAAAGGCTTACTTGACCAAACGAGCGATTTGAGCCAGGAACGGGTTGGCAGTGGCAAACCACAGGGCAATACCAGTACCGATAATGAAGGCTGCGTCAATCAGACCAGCCAACACAAACATCTTGGTCTGCAACTCACCCATCAGCTCTGGCTGACGGGCAGCTGCTTCAAGGTATTTGCTACCCATGATACCAATGCCGATACAAGCACCCAAAGCGCCCAAACCGATGATCAAACCAGCAGCCAGAGCAGCAAAACTAATAACTTCCATGATTCACTCCTAATTTACTAAAAAAAACGAAAACAAAAAACAAACTAAACCAAACCGAAATCAATGCGCGTCGTGTGATTGCCCAATGTAGACCAAAGTCAACATCATGAACACAAAAGCCTGGAGCAAGATGATGATGATGTGAAACACCGCCCACGCCCACCCTGCCACCACATGCAGCAACAACAACATCAGGCTGCTTGGCTCTGCAGAAAAGGCCCATGACCCGCCCAACAATGCAATCAGCATGAATACCAACTCACCAGCGTACATGTTTCCAAACAATCGCATGCCGTGAGAGACCGTTTTGGCAGTGAAGGAAATAAGTTGCTCAGCAACATTCACCACACCGAGGATCAGTGCAAAAACCGGGTTTTTGCTGGTGCCGAACGGAGCCGAAACCAATTCATGAGCCCAACCGCCAAGACCCTTAATCTTGATGTTGTAGAACAAACAAATGAACAGCACAGAGACCGACAAACCCATGGTGATCGAAAGATCAGCTGTAGGCACCACCCGCAGGTAAGCATGGTGCGGATCGTGTCCTGCTGCGCCATAAATCGCTTCCCAAATCTTAGGCAAGAGGTCCAAGGGCAGCAAGTCCATGGCATTCATGAGAAAAATCCACACGAAAACCGTGAGCGCCAAAGGTGCCACCATTTTCCGACTATTGGCGTTGTGCACGATGGATTTGGCTTGGCCATCAACCATCTCCATCAACATTTCCACCGCTGCCTGAAAACGCCCTGGCGCACCAGAGGTGGCCTTGCTCGCAGCTTTCCACAAAAAGAAACTACCCAAAATACCCAGAGTGATAGAAAAAAACAAAGAATCGATGTTGAAGACCGAGAAGTCAACAATTTCGGTCTGTGGCTTGTTTTGCCAATGGGTCAGGTGGTGAACAATATAGTCACTGGCTGATGGCGCGTTTGCTTCTGCGGACATTGTTAACTCTTTTTCATCTGTTTTAGTTTTGGACGCATCAACAGCGCCACCCAATAAACTTTCATAGTCACGATCAGACTGATCAGCATCACCAACCAGTCCAAATCAGCAACCAACTTAGGTGCCGCAACCAGCATGGCGACACTCACTGCAATTTTTACGGCTTCCCAAACAAAAAATCCAAACCCGGCCGTCATCGCATTGATTGACGAGAACTGGCTCATCAATCCTCGGGCAAACAAGACCCCCGGAATCACTACCGACAGAGCGCCGTAAGCCGCTGACCAAGCTGCCGATGACTTCATCGTCACGAACCAGACCAATGCAGTCACCACAATCCCGACAAGCACCTGAAGCCGAACAATACGCCAAGGCGATAAGGGGGGCTGCAGCTCTCGCAGTGATTGCGCTTCCTGCTTTGAT
>JBIJDQ010000619.1:0-2500 GCA_044344025.1 Rhodoferax sp. | reverse complement strand
CGCCATTTCTGGTTCCGGAAAAATGCCCGCCCGCGGAGGACAAGCCAACCTGACCGATCTGGAAATCAGTCGGGCCATTGCATTTATGTCCAGCGGCGGTCGTGCAACCGATCCCAGCAAACCATACTCAGCCCCCACAACGGGAACGGGTGAAGAGTTGGTGAAAAGCCATTGCATCAACTGCCATGGCACGGGCACTGATGGTGCACCACGTATCAATCAGTTTGGTGACTGGAAACCGCGTCTGCAAAAGGGCATGGATGTGGTCATCAAAACCGCCATTGCCGGACACAAGGGCATGCCGGCACGCGCTGGTATGGCGCACCTCAGCGACTCGGACTTGCGCAACGCCGTAACGTATATGGTTGTCCAAAGCGCAACCTATAAAATTCCTTGAAGTCAGCAATTTCGAAACCCTGCGCTGTGAGCAGGCCGTTTACCCGCGAATAGTCGCAGGGTATCCGGCCTCTTCCAGGGCTGCTGCAATTTCCTCGGGGCTGATGAAGTTGGTGTGCTCTACCCAGGCGGTGCGCTGGCCAAGGTCTACATCCGCCACATGTATGCAGGGCAAATCCTGCAGCTCAAACATCACAGCGTCTGCATCGTTTTGCGACGACATGGCCGCAATGGAAAAGTGGGTAGTGGGCATAACAACAAGCGAGTGAAGCGACCCACTCACTTTAGCCGCCTGATCATTTCCGTGCGCTGGTTGGGGGCGTTGGCGCGCACCTCGCCGGCATCGAGCTTGAAGACGGACACCGTGTTCACCAATGCCTCGGCTTGTGATTTAAGGCTGCCGGCTGCTTCTGACATCACCTCCACCAGTTCCGCGTTTTGCTGTGTCATTTGGTCCATCAGGTGAATGGCAACGCCCAACTGCGACACACCATTGCTCTGTTCAGTGCTGGCAACGCTGATTTCACCCATGATCTCGGTCACATGCCGGATACTGTCAACCACCTCCGACATCGTGGCGCCCGCCTGATCCACCAGCACGGTGCCATGGTCTACGCGCTCCACACTGGCGCTGATCAATGCTTTGATTTCCCTGGCAGCCTCGGCGGATCTACCGGCCAGGCTACGCACCTCACTGGCCACCACAGCAAACCCCCGCCCCTGATCACCAGCGCGTGCAGCCTCCACCGCAGCGTTCAAGGCCAGAATATTGGTCTGAAACGCGATGCCATCAATCACCTGGATGATGTCGGAAATTTTGTGTGACGACTCATTGATGCCCCGCATGGTGGCAACCACCTGGGTCACTACCTCGCCGCCACGCGACGCGACATCAGAGGCGTTTTGCGCCAACTGATTGGCTTTGCGGGCATTTTCTGCATTCAAGCTGACATTGGTGCCCAACTGCTCCATCGACGCCGAAGTGTCTTTGAGCGAATGGGATTGGTTCTCCGTGCGTGAAGACAGGTCGATATCGCTTTGTGCAATACCTGCGCTGGCAACGGCTACGCCCTTTGCGCCGTCGCGCACCTGCGCGACCACGTCAATCAGCCCGCTTTGCATCTCTTTGAGTGCCAACAGCAATTGTGAAATTTCATTCCGACCCGATGCGTCGATATGGACGCTAAGGTCGCCTGCGGCGACCGCCCGCGATATATCAACCGCCTGATTGATCGGAACCGTGATGGACCGGATGATCCAAAGCGCCATAGCCACCCCCACGGCAAGCGCTACGGCAACGGTTAGTCCGATTACATACACCATGCCGGATGTGGCGGCCTGGGTCGCATTGGCGGAAAGCTGCATTTGCCCGTTCTGGTACTTGAGCAAACCATCCAGCGCATCGAAATACGTTTTTTGGGCGGGCCGCACCTTGTCCAGCAAAAAGGCCTTTGCCTCAAAGGTCTGTCCGCCAATGGCCAGCTCCATGGCCTCGGCCTGCAATGGTTCATAGGCACTGCGGGTTTGCGACACAGTGGTCAGCAAGGTACGGGCTTCGCTGCTGGTGAGCTGCGCATCCAGCTTGGCAAAACGCTCGCCGATCTGCTTGCGCGCGATGTCAATGCGCTCCGCCTCCTTCTTGATATCGGCGGTGTCACTCATGATGATCATGTTTCGCAGCGCATCTGCAATCAGGGTTACGTCGGCCTTGATGTCATTGATGGAGGCCACCTTGGGCACCCGGTCGTTGATGACTTCCTCAAACATGCCATTCATGCTTCTGAACTTGAGCACGGAAACTCCCGCCATAAACGCCAGCAACATGCCCAGAATTGCAAAACCAAGAATAAGCCGGGTGGAGATTTTCAGGTCGTTTAGGTTCATAGGAGTTCACCGTCTGGATGGATGCCGAAGGTTACAAAACAGCATAGCACCCACAAAATTCACGCAAATTGACGCACATCAAGCAAGCGCAATCACTGCGACCACCCAACCAAATCAACCCCGTGTAAGAAAAGGTTAAGGCAAGCTCTCTAACGCATTAGGGTAAACCCTGATAAGCTGCACTTGTACTCACTTTTAAGGCACACCATGTCACAGCATA
>JBIJDQ010000618.1:0-2502 GCA_044344025.1 Rhodoferax sp. | reverse complement strand
ACGGCCAACAGCTATTCCCGTGGTGCATTTGACCAGATTTTTACATTCGGCGACCGGGCTCACCCGGAACAAGATTTAGTGATCAAGCCGGGCGTCAGTTTTCCGTACGAAGAGTGGTCGGTGATCAATCACTCTGCCAACGGCTTCAGACTTGGTGCGACACATCCTCAACTTAAAATTCGCCACGGCCAACTTCTAGTCGTTTGTCCCCATGATGGCGATCAGTTTCTATTGGCGCAGGCCAACTGGTTAATGCAGGAAGAAAACGGCGGACTCATTGTTGGCGTGGCCACCTTGCCCGGTGTTCCTGCTGGCGTGGGTATCCGCCAATCCGGCCTCACTGGGGAGCATAGCGACCGCCTCTCCCCCGCATTTCTTCTCCCGGCACTACCATCCCTGAAAGAAGAAGGCAGTATCGTTCTGGCCTCTGTCACATTCCAAGCAAACCGGCTAATGGATGTATTTCTCGGCGAAGAGCGTTTCCAAATACGCCTTCGCCACATTGTGCAACGAGGGGCAGACTTTGACCGCGCTAGCTATCAACGGCTTTGATCTTGTTTGACGTGGCTTCAATACCTTGCCTGCTGTTAAGCTAAAATGTCGGCTTATTCAGGAGACTACTATGGCAGGTATTGATCGAGACACACCGATCCCCAGCGACATAAAGCTGCATCAAAAGTCACGGCTGCTTGAACTGGCCTACTCTTCTGGCGAAGTATTTAAACTTCCTTTTGAATTTCTTCGGGTATATACGCCTTCGGCTGAAGCACGCGGTCACGCCCCAGGGCAAGAGACACTACAAACCGGCAAACGTGATGTTGATATAGACCGCATAGAGCCTGTTGGCACCTATGCGTTACGCCTCGTTTATTCAGACGGGCACGACAGCGGTCTATATTCTTGGGATTTATTCTACAACCTCGGCAAGCATCATGACGAATTGTGGGCTGAGTATCTTAAGCAAATTGAAACTCAGGGACTTTCACGCGATATTGACACCACAAGCCGCCCTAGCGGTGGCAGCTGCGGTGCACACCACTAAATCATGAAAAACGATACTACGCACTTTGGCTACGAGACCGTTGCCGAACAAGAAAAAGCTCGGCGTGTTGCCGATGTTTTCGACTCTGTCGCCAGCCGTTATGACCTAATGAATGATCTGATGTCAGGTGGCATGCATCGACTATGGAAAGCCTTCACCATCCAACGCAGCGGCGTTCGTGAGGGTTCGCGTGTTCTCGATGTAGCCGGTGGCACCGGAGACCTCTCACTGGCTTTTGCCAAGCGCGTTGGCAAAAGCGGTCAAGTCTGGCTGACCGACATCAACAATGCCATGCTCGCCTGCGGGCGCGACCGACTGATTGATAAAGGCTACATGCTCCCGGTAGCACAATGCGATGCCGAGAAACTTCCTTTTGAAGATGACTGGTTTGACTGTGTCACTGTTGCCTTCGGTTTGCGCAACATGACGCATAAAGATGCGGCACTAGCTGAAATGAAGCGCGTTCTCCGCCCCGGTGGCCGCCTGCTGGTTCTGGAATTTTCTCAGGTATGGAAACCACTGGCACCGCTTTATGACTTCTACTCTTTCAAGGTGATTCCACAGGTCGGCAAACTGGTCACCAACGACTCAGACAGCTATCGCTACCTTTCTGAGTCCATCCGTGTTCATCCGGGTCAGGAAGAACTAAAAACCATGATGGAAGATGCCGGCTTGGAAAATGTCGAATACTTTAACCTTGCGCTTGGCGTAGTCGCTTTGCATCGCGGGTACAAGTTTTAGGAAACGCGTGTTCGCTAATCGCTTAAACGAACTGCTTTGCCTCTCGCTAAATCATCTAATTAGCCAAGAGTCATGGGCGTTAACCCGACTTCGGGCCTTTTCCGGGGCGCATGTATCTATTGTCGGTTTGCCATTGCCCATTACGCTCAAAATTGACGAGCACGGCCTTTTTACAAGCGCCGAAAACAATAGCGAACCAGACGTAACATTAAGCCTCCCCGTAGATGCCTTTGGAAAAGCCATCGTCTCTCCCGACAAGCTTATGTCCTCAGTCAAAATCTCGGGGTCGGTCGACCTTGCTGAAGGACTAGGATTCATTTTCCGTAACCTGCGCTGGGATATGGAGTCCGATTTAGCTCGTTTTATTGGTGACATTCCAGCCCATCGACTTAGCCGCATCGGTTCAAGTTTAGCCACACAAGCAGCCGACGGGATACATCGGGCAGCACAAAATATAGTTGAGTATTCTCGCGACGAGTCACAACTGCTGGTATCTAATTCAGAGCTAATGCAATTTGGCAGTGAAGTTGATGCACTGCGTGACGATCTTGCACGCCTTGAACAACGGCTGCGTCGTATTTAATTCAAACATGTGTCCCGTCCTGAAATAGGTTGACACCAACTGCGACGAATTGGCCAGCTTAATTACTGACCTGCAATGACGCCCGATGAACCTCGTCGGGCGTCTTTAATTGTAGCGAGAAATGCGGTCGCTCCTG
>JBIJDQ010000617.1:0-2503 GCA_044344025.1 Rhodoferax sp. | reverse complement strand
AGTGACAGGGGCTTTTTACTGTGCGTTCAGCGCTTAGTGTGCAGCGCTTCCGGCGGATACCTTGCCATCCAGGCTGGGGTAGCGCACATGCTCTACCAGTTCCTGAATGTCCCTGCCGGGTGCCTTGGTCAGGAGCGAGACAATGATGATCACGGCAAAACCCAGCGGCACGCCAAACAGCCCGGCTGAAATTGGCGCGATGTCCCACCAGGTGTTGGCCTTGACGATTTCAGGCGTGATGGCAGCACCGCCGTGTGTCAGCTTGTACAGCCAGGGCTGGGTCGTTACCATGTAGTAAAAGGTAATGCCCAGGCCGGCCATCATGCCCAGTGAGGCCCCCCATTTGTTGGCGCGTTTCCAGAAGATTCCCAGCGTCAGCGCCGGGAAGAAAGCCGCCGCCGCAAACGAGAACGCCGCAGACACCAGGAACAAAATGTCCGCTGGTTTTTGCGCCGCTACATACGCTGCACACAGGGCCACCACCAGCAGCAGGGCTTTGGAGACCATCACACGACGGGCTGTGGACGCATTTGGGTCGATTACTTTGTAGTAAAGGTCATGAGACAGGGCATTGGCAATGGTCAGCAACAGACCGTCGGCGGTGGACAGGGCCGCTGCCAGACCACCCGCCGCCACCAAGCCGGACACCACATAGGGCAAGCCGCCAATCTCTGGTGTGGCCAGCACAATGATGTCACCACCAATCGAGATTTCAGCCAGTTGCAATATGCCGTCCTTGTTGACATCTGCTACGGACAGTAACGCCGGATCTACCGTACTCCAGCGCGCTATCCATTCCGGTAACTGGGCAAATGGCGTGTTCACCAGCACGGTGTAGACCTCAAACTTGGCCAGCACCGCCAGCGCTGGCGCCGTGAAGTAGAGCAAAAAGATGAAAAACAGCGACCAGCTGACCGACTCGCGTGCCTCTTTGACCGACGGTGTGGTGTAGTAGCGCATCAGAATGTGCGGCAGGGCTGCGGTACCGATCATCAGGCAGAACACCAGCGCCATGAAGTTCTTCCGAGCAATGTCCTGAGTGGCCTGATCCTTGCCGGGGAAAGGCTGTGCGTGACGGATCGGGGGCGCCGACTTGGCTGCGTTGGACGTTCTCGCTGCCGTGTAGGCTGCCTTGGCGACGGTTTCATCCTTTGGCATTTTTGCCAATGCCGCTTCGGCAGCATTGATCTCCGCCTGCGGGCCATTGGCAGCCTTCAGGTCTTCCACCTTTTTCTGGGCGGCAGCCATGTCGGCAGCCATCGCTGCGGGAACATCTTTCAGTTTCTCCACCGCAGCGTCTGACCGCGCTTTGAAGATGGCACGCACTTCAAGCTCTTTTGGATCTTTCAGCAACTGCTCTTCCTTGGCCGTCACTTTTTCCAGCGTGTAACCATAAACTGCTTGCGGAATGGGCACACCTGTGTGCTTTACCGACAGCCAGACCACCGGCAGCAAATAGGCAATGATCAAAATCACGTACTGCGCCACCTGTGTCCAGGTGACTGCACGCATGCCACCCAGGAAAGAGCAGACCAAAATGCCGGCCAGACCCGCAAAAATGCCGACCTCAAAGGCAAGACCGGTTAAACGTGTAGTGATGAGTCCAACCCCATAAACCTGCGCCACCACGTAGGTGAATGAGCACAAAATGGCGGCAAAGACACCAATCAGGCGCGGCAGATTGCCCTCATAACGGGCACCCAAAAAGTCAGGAATGGTGAACTGGCCAAATTTGCGCAGGTAAGGGGCTAAAAACAGCGCCACCAGACAGTAGCCACCGGTCCAGCCCAAGATGAAGGCCAGGCCGCCAAAGCCAGTCAGGTACAGGGTACCGGCCATGCCGATGAACGAGGCCGCTGACATCCAGTCGGCCCCCGTGGCCATGCCGTTGTACATGGCGGGCACACGTCGCCCGGCCACGTAGTATTCAGCTGCGTCGTTGGTGCGGCTCATGACCCCGATGCCAGCGTACAGCAGCACCGTGCCTGCCAGAAACAGGTAGCCGATCCAGTTTCGGGACAGTCCCATTTGCTCCAGCACGGCCAATATCAAAACAAAACCGATGAAACCACCGGTGTACCAGGTATAGACCTTGTTCAGGCCCTTCTTGAAGTCGCCTTGCGACTGTTTTTCTCCGCCAAACATGCCCATTTCTATTCTCCTTCGGCAACGCCGTATTCGATGTCAAGGTTGTTCATGTAGCGGGCGTAAAACCAGATGATCAGGCAATACACCACCAGAGCGCCCTGCCCGGCGACCCAGAAGGAAAACGGCCAGCCAAAAAAGCTGAACGTCAGTTCGCGGGCGAAAAACACCACCACGAAAGTTACGAAAAACCACAGCCCCAGCAATAGGGCCGTGATTCGCAGGTTTTTGCTCCAGTATTCCTGGTGCCTGGCAGATAACTGCATTGTTTGCTCCTCTTTATAAGTTGAAAAACACACACTGACCAACCTCAAACCTTTTCCTGCCCTGCTAAATCTCGTTGTTGACTTTCAATCCG
>JBIJDQ010000047.1:0-9291 GCA_044344025.1 Rhodoferax sp. | reverse complement strand
CGGCCATGTTCTTGCAGGCGCTGGAGGCTGCACAGGCACGTTCGCACTGAGAGGCTGGCCCTTCAGCCACCACGGGCACCGGTCCAAGCGGGTCAGTGATGGGAGCGGGGCGGGGCGGGGCGGCGCACTGGCAACTGCAGCGGGCCACCGAGCCGTCCATGAACACCTTGAGTTCACCCGGTGCAAAAGGGGTCCAGGCTTCGTCGGTTGTCAGCGGCTCGGTGACCACAATCGCCAGGCGGTCATCAATGCTGTTGAGTTGGGCCAGATTCACGGTGACATCGTCATCTTTGAGGTGAACCTCACAAAATGGGTGGGCCCGCAGCACGTAGTACAGTTTGGTGGTGGCGTGTGCCCAAAGGGCTTGGCCGTTGCTGAGCAAAAAGTTGAAGGTGCCGTGCTTGGAGATTTGCGGCACCAACTCCTGCAGTGTGCGGGTGAGTTCGTCTACTGTGGGAACCCCTGCGTGGGACTTGGACAGCTCTTGCATGAGCCAGCAAAAAGCCAGCTCGCTGTCGGTGTTGCCAATGGGCTTGAAGTGGCCATGCAGTTGAGGCGCGTAGCCTTTGAGGTCGCCGTTGTGCGCAAACACCCAGTTACGACCCCACAACTCGCGCACAAAAGGGTGGGTGTTTTCCAGTGTGATCTGGCCCACCGTGGCTTTGCGCACATGGGCTACCACGTTGTGGCTTTTGATGGGGTAGTTTTTCAGCATCTGCGCCATGGGCGAGGTGGCTGCGCTTTGTTTGTCCACAAAATGCCGAACGCCTTTGCCTGGCGTGCTGTCGTTGCTCTCAAAAAAAGCAATGCCCCAGCCGTCGCCATGGTGGTCTGTGCAGCCGCCGCGTTGCGAGAAGCCGGTAAAGCTCAAGGTCAGGCTGGCGGGCAAGTGGCTGTTCATTCCAAGAAGTTGGCACATGGTGGGCTTTAAGGTGGCTGTTTAAACTGCAGGCAGACATTAAGGCTGACAAGCTTAGCGCTTTATTGCCGCGTTGCCCAAGTTTGTTGCGTCAGCCATGAAAAATCAGTGCTTTCGGCGGGTATGCTGTCATCTGTTTAAATGAGCTTGGGTTTTTTGGTGGTTCACAACGTGGGAATGCTGTCTTGAACAACAGGGTTGGTTTTTTGGCACGCGCGCTGGTCACGCTTTTAGCTGCTGCAACATTTTCCGCGCAGGCGTTTACGCTGGGCGATTTGCGGGGCACGGCGGTCATTGGGCGCGTGCTTGACGTGTCGGTACGGGTACAAGGTGGCCCAGGCGAAGCCGTTTCGGCAAGTTGTGTGGGTGCCGATGTTTACTTTTCTGATGCCCGTCAGGCCGCGCCATTGGTGACTGTATCGGGTGGTGCCGACGCTGTTTGGGTAGTACGGGTTCAATCGGCATCGGTCGTGAACGAGCCCGTATTGACGGTGCTGGTGCGCTCCACCTGTGGCTCCAGCACCATGCGTCGCTATGTGATGCTGGCCGACTTTCCTCAAATGGCACCCCTTGCGCAGCCTGCACCAATGCAGTCAGTCAATCCGCTGGCACAAGCTGCTTCACTCGCCCCGGTCATGGCGCAGGCTGCGCCCGTGCTGGTTCTGCCGTCAGTTGCGCAGCCCACCGAGGCGGTGGTTGCCGTGGCCAAGAAGGCTGGCAAAGCGCCCGGAACGTCGCGTGAGCCAAAAGCAAAAAAAACACCTGTCTCTGTGGCAGAACCCACCGCGTCCGTGGTGCGCAAGGTGGCAGACAAGCCGGCACGTGCCCCAGGCAAGGCGGTACTCAAACTTGACCCGCTGGACCTCCTGTCGGATCGGATTGACTCACTCGATGCCACCATGCTGTTTGCGCCGACCGAAGACGCACTCAGGCACACCCAGCAAATCACCGCCTTGCAAAGTGATGTCAAGACACTGCGCGATCTGGCCGCCAGTAATGATGCCCGACTGGCTGACCTGCGCACCCAGTTGCAGCAGGCGCAAGATCAGCAAATGCCGATGTGGGTGGTTTACCTGTTGCTGGCGCTGGTGCTGCTTTGCCTGGGGGCGGTAACCTGGCTTTGGAACAAGCAGCGCCAAGCACCAAAAGTCACCCAACCGTCTTGGTGGCATGACGAGGAAAGCGGCTCGCCTTCAACCATTTTGATGCCGCAACCAAGCAGCAACACCGAAGCAACGCCCTTGAAGGCCGCATTCACGGTCAAATCGGCAACCCGATCAGCACCTGTGGCCTCAGTTCCCACCGAAACACCGCCTGCCCAAGTGACCGCAGAGCCACTTACCCCAGATTTGCCGCTGAACGAGGTTGACTTGGACATCGACCTTGACACCTTCATGTTGGCCGAGAAACCCTCCGCAGCGCCGCAAACCACCCTGCAAGACGCGGCCGAGTTGGCGGCGAAGCCGGTTCATCACATCAGCGCCGATGCCGTCCTCGACATACGACAACAGGCTGAATTTTTTGTGTCGTTGGGGCAAACCGAACGGGCTTTGAGCATTCTGAGCGAGCAAATTGCGACATCTGCACAACCTAACCCTCTGGTGCATCTGGACTTGCTGGGCTTGTACCACTCACTTGGACTGAAAACGGATTTCCGCGAAGAACGGGAAGTTTTCAGGCGCCTGTTCAATGCCCAGGTGCCAGATTTTCCGGCTTTTAATCTGGAGGGGAAAGACTTGGTAGCCTACCCTGAGGTGCTGTCAAAACTGGCCCCGCACTGGCCAGGGGAGCAGGCCCTGGCCTTTTTGGATACCTTGATTTTTCACGACACCAAAGCACAAGTGCGGCCCATGTTTGACTTGGCGGCCTTTCGCGACTTGCTGTTGCTGCACGCCCTGGCAGAAGACTTGGCCCCCGCTCTGGCTTCACTCGGCAGCATGCCCTTGCCCGCTGTGGTGCCAGTTGGGCCAGTGGCTGCGGCCAAACCTCCGGCGACTGCGCCAGTGGCGGCTGTCATGGCCACGCTTGAGCTGGTGCCAAACAGCGCGCCAGCGTTGCCGAAGCCATCTTTGCCATCGGTTGACGAACCACGTGCTGATGCAAAAGCCCTGGCTGCGGCAGGGCCCTTACCCGCCCACCTTGACGCGTTTGCCAGTGATCTGGTTTTAGCTCCCATGCCAGAGGCACCCAGCCTGCAAGTGACCCCATCACCCACAACAGCGCCGAAGCCAGTGACCGCACAGCAGCCAGCGGCAAGCCTACAACCCGCCAAATCACCTTTGCCGATCTTGTCCGAGGCAGAGACCCCGTCGGTGGAAGAATCCCCCTCGCGCATGCTGGACCTCGACTTCTCAAGCCTGTTGCTGCCGCCCTCGGCGGCAGCAAAGCCTGCCGATGACATTGAGCCGATCATCAAACCCCCGGTGCGTTATGCCACCCGCTCCCGCTGGCCTGTGGTCAAAAAACCAAAGTAATCAGCTTGGTCTGAACTTGCGCCACAGGCGCAGTGCCAGCAACGCCAAGGGTGTCGTGTGCAGGCACAAATCAAACACATCCAGCGGCTTGGTCAAGGTGCCTTCGCTGAGCATGCGGAGCTTTTCAACCAGATGCGGCTCGGGCGTGATGGGTGCCACCGCCATCCATGCAGCCAGTGCAACCAGCACCCACAAGGGGAAATTGTCTAGCCACTTCATGACTGGCTGGCCCTGACGCACTCGGGGCATAAGCAGGCGACACCGCGCGCTGTTTCCGGAATTTTGCTCAACAGTTCGGCACTGAACTGCGTCTGAGTGCACCAGCAAAGTGGCTGCTTGATGCCAGTGGCACGTTCAACTTCCATGGCGCATTGGTTGGGCTGGCCGCACAGGGGGCAGTTTTCTGGCACAAAAGGGGGTGTCGGGTTCATGGTGTCTTTTTCAGCGATGTGTGAGTGGTCCAAGTGGGATCTGGCAAGCTTTCATTTTCGCTGATCACCCGGCAGACAAGCCACGTCGTCAACACGCCTATGCGATTTCTCAACATCGGGTCAGCCTTGATGCCCTCAAATTGGTGTCTCGTCCAGCTTTAAATTATGCAGAAAGGAAAGCGCCATGACACGTCACCACGCCCTTATGTGCACCTTTTTGGGTGCTCTGCTGGGCACCACAGCACTCGCCCAGTCCGGCCCTGGGGCACGCTATGGCTGGACCCGGGACAACACCCTTGGTTGGACCCTCATGACGACGCAGGAGCGCGCTGAACACCAGGCAAAAATGCGTGCGGTCAAGACCTATGAAGAGTGCCAGACATTGCAAAACGAACACCATCAGGCCATGGAAGCCCGAGCCAAAGAAAAAAGCATCACCTTGCGCCCGCCTCGCCGCAATGGCTGCGATGTTATGAAGGAAAGAGGCATCTTGAAATTGCGTTGAGCGACAGCAACCCTTTTGGAGCATGCCCATGTTTCCTGGAGACCATGACATTGACCGAGCGGTGGCTGATCTGGCCCGCCTGTTGCCCGAATCATTGAAGCCGCTGGCCCGGGTGGCCTATGACTACCGGTGGTCCTGGTCTGCCGATGGTGAGGCCTTGTTCAAAGACATTGATGCCGAGCGCTGGGCACGCTGTGGGCACAACCCCCGCCGCTTGCTGGCCGAAGTTCATCAACCGACGCTGGTCAACGCGGGCAACGACCTTGAGTTTGTCGCGCGGGTGGGTCGCATCGCCGAAGAGCTCTTACAAGCCCGTGCACGCCCCTCGTTCACGGGCTTTGCCACGCCGATGCGACCAGTCGCTTTTTGTTGCTCTGAATTTGGTATCCATGGGTCTTTGCCGATTTACTCCGGTGGGTTGGGCGTGCTGGCGGGTGACATCCTGAAAGAGGCCGCGGACCTGGCGCTTCCCATGGTCGGTGTGGGGCTGATGTACCGCACCGGCTACTTTCACCAACGCATTGATGTCACGGGTTACCAACACGAATACTGGATAGACGCTGACCCCGAGCGCCTGCCCTGCGTGAAAGTCACCGGGGCGGACGGCAGGCCGGTGGCGGTGAACATTCCCGTCAACGACGAAGGCGTGGTGGCCCACATCTGGCGGGTTGATGTGGGGCGGGTGCCCTTGTATTTGCTGGATACTGACTTGCCGGAGAACAGCCCGGTCGGACGCTGGGTGACCTCAAGACTTTACGAGAGCAATCGTGCCATCCGGTTGGCCCAATACGCGGTGTTGGGTGTGGGCGGCGTGCGGGCATTGCGTGCGCTGGGCATCACGCCTTCGGTCTACCACTGGAACGAGGGGCACCCGGCGCTGGGCGCGTTTGAGTTGCTGGCGCAAAT
Source organism: Rhodoferax sp. (assembly GCA_044344025.1). Classification (GTDB taxonomy): domain Bacteria; phylum Pseudomonadota; class Gammaproteobacteria; order Burkholderiales; family Burkholderiaceae_C; genus Rhodoferax. Next base: position 4,056 of record JBIJDQ010000047.1, on the reverse strand, counting down.
CAAGGTATCGGCCCAGCCCGCTTGCAGCGATGAAGAGGCGTGGCGGCAAGTACGCGAGCAAGTGGTGTTCACCACGCATACACCAGTGCCCGCGGGCAACGAGACTTACCAACGCCATGAGGTCTTGCAAATGCTGTGGCGCATTGCGGATGTATTTGGTGACCGTGAGCAATTTCTGGCCTTGGGGCGGATCAATCCACAGTGGTCCGAACAGGCCGTCGGTTTGACGGCCTTGGCGCTGCGGGCAAGCCGCCACGCCAATGCCGTCAGTCGCCGCCATGGCGAAGTGGCGCGGGCCATGTGGCAGCCGCTGTTCCCGGCGCACGCCGTCAGGGATGTGCCCATTACCCACGTGACCAACGGGGTGCATGTGCCGACCTGGCTCCATGGTCCCATGCGCAAGCTGCTTGACCAGTACCTCGGCGAAGGTTGGCTGCGCCGGGCCGACCAGGCTACCACCTGGGCACCGGTGGTGGACATTCCGGCGGCGCAACTCTGGGCCGCACGCTGTGATGCCCGCCGCGCACTGGTTGAACTGGTGGCAAGGCGCGGTGCGGGCGATAGGTTGCGCCGGGGTGACCCGCTGGATTACGCCGAGGCGGTTGGCAGTGGTTTTGACCCAGACCGCCTGACGATCGGGTTTGCCCGCAGAATTGCCACCTACAAGCGCCTGCACCTGGTGGCCTTGCTGCCGGATCGGGCGCTGGCGCTGCTGGGCGGGCAGCACCCGGTGCAATTCGTTTTTGCTGGCAAGGCGCACCCCGACGACACAGCTGCCAAAGAGGTGGTGCGGCAGGTTTTTTCGCTCAAATGGGCCCCTGGTGTTGCCGGGCGTGCGGCCGTCTTGGAGGACTACGACATTCCGCTGGCGGGGCATCTGGTGGCCGGGTGTGACGTGTGGGTGAATTTGCCGCGCCCACCCAACGAGGCAAGTGGCACCAGTGGCATGAAGTCCTGCCTGGGCGGGGGTCTGCAGTTGTCGGTGCTGGACGGCTGGTGGTCTGAGGCCTTTGACGGCAGCAACGGCTGGGCCATTCAGGGCGACGTGGACAACGACCACGCCGCGCAAGACATGCGCGATGCCCACGCCTTGTTTGACCTGCTGGAGCGCGAGGTGGTGCCAATGTTTTACGAGCGCGATGCGGATGGTGTGCCCCAGCGCTGGGTGGCCATGATGCGGCGCAGCCTGATGACCCATGGCCCCCGGTTCTCCGCCACCCGGATGCTGGTTGACTACGCCAGCCGGGTTTATCCGCACGCTTGAATCCCGACTCTGGGGTGCCGGATCCGCTCTGGGGGCACAGCAAGCAGCCACAGCGCTGAGGTTGACCGTATTTTTGTACCATTTAGGTCTCTAGTGCTTTTGCATAAAGCGTCAGTAGCTATACTAGTAATAGCAACCGAGTGCCATGCCACCAGTCTATTTGGTCGGCAATGGCATCAACTCACCCGCAACGTTCCATGTTTTTTCAGATATCAGCTTGCCCTGCTCGTCAAAAACCCGCTCACCGATCAAGCGGCCCGAGGTGTCAAACTTTTTCTGTGCGCCAATCGGGCGCTGTTTGTCACCCAAAGGGGCTGCAAAGCGCTGCTCGCTGGCCAACACGCCCGACGAAAAATAGTCTTGCACCAGCAACTCGCGCGTGCTGCCAATGCCGGTAAACAGCTTGCTGCTGATTAGCATGCCACTGACCGAGAACTCAAGGTCAGACACGGGCTCGCCATTGGCCCAGCGCTTTTCCCGCAGCATCACCCCCGAAGACGCAAATTCAACATCGCGTTCAAGCACGTGTTTGCTGGCATTCATGGCCCAGACCAACTCGCGCTGCATCACACCAGAAGGGTAAAAACTCCGCTCGGTGCGGCGACTGCGGCTCTGCTCAATCTGCTGCTGCAAGGTGCCACTGGAGAAATAGCGCGAGCCTGCAGGCGTGGACGTGTCAGGCTCTTTTGCGGATTGCGCCGCCACGGGCAGGCTCAGCCAGACTGCCACACCCAGGGACATCAGTTTGAAGGAGAAGTGCGATTTTTTCATACGTGGTTGTCCTTTTGGAAAACGGAAATACTCAGAACTCATGACTTGATTCGCGAGCCAGCTGCCTGTCTAACCGGCATGGCCGCGCACAGGCCACACAACAGCATGGCCAAGCGGGCCAGTGCCTGCCAGCCGTTGGTGGGCCAGTCAGGAGACTTGAGCCCTTTCACCACGCCGTCCACCTGGTGTGCGCCTTGCAGCAGTTGTGCCAGGGCCGCATCGGTCAAACGGGGCAACACCCGCTCAAACAAACGCTCTTTGTTGCCCCACACGCGTTGCTCGCGAAGGGCCATGGGCAAAGGGCTGCCGTGGTTCATGGCATCTTTGACCCGTTTTAACGCGCGAATGTCTTCCGCCAGGGTGTAATGCACCAATACCTCGGCCTCACCCTCAGCCTGCAGGCCGTCCAGCATGCGCTGCACCCGCTCAAATTGCCCGGCCAACACCGCCTCACTCAGCTTGAACACGTCGTACCGGGCCACATTGAGCACCGCGCTCTCAATTTGCTCAAAACTGAGTTCACCAGCCGGGTGCAACAAGGCCAGTTTTTGAATCTCCTGGTGCGCCGCCAGCAAATTGCCTTCCACCCGGTCGGCAAAAAATTGCAGGGTGCGCTGGCCTTCGACCCCCGCCACCACACGCTGCCCCTGCGCGCCCAGGCGCTGGGCAATCCACTGCGGCAAGGCGGCCCTCTCCACCGGGCTCACCTCCAGGGTCATGCCACTCTCAAGTGCCACAAACCAGGCACTTGATTTGGTTGCGCGGTCCAGCCGGGGCAAGATCACCAGCATGAGGGTGCTGTCGTTGCCACGCGATTGGTCGACCAATTGCTGCAAGGCGGTGCTGCCCTCTTTGCCGGGTTTGCCCGACGGAATACGCAGCTCAAGGATTTGTTTGTCGGCAAACAGGCTCAAACTGCCGCCAGCAGCCAACACCTCGCTCCAGTCAAAGTGGGCACCTGAGACGGTGTGTGAGCTGCGCTCGGTGTAGCCCTGGGCGCGGGCCACCAAGCGAATGGCATCCAGCGCCTCCTGAATCAGCAGCGGCTCGTCGCCGTGCAGGGTGTAGAGGCTCTTAATGCCTTTGTTGAGGTGGGCGGAGAGTTGGGCCGGGTTGATTTGCATCAGGTCAGTTTAGCCTGAGCTTCGGTGTCTTTCTTTGCGCGGCGAGCAGGCGCGCTGTCTGGCTGCGCCAGCCATTGCCCGAGTTGGGCGCAGACGTCCGTGCTGTCCAGCAGACCCATGTGGCTTAGCCCATAGAACACCTTGCTGTGCCCTTTAGGAAAAGCCAGGGCACGCGCGGCATCAAGGTGCTGACCAAGCGCACTTTTTAGCGGCACCAACCCGTCACCAAACAACTTGCCCCTGATTTCGCAATGCTCCTTGGCGATCATGGCGGCAATCGCATAACACCGCACCCCTGGCGGCAACTGGGACGGTTGACGTTGATCACGGGCGTGGGCAAAACGGTTGCGGCCTTCCCAGTCTTCGTCAGTCAGGTTGCCATGACGCAGGTCGGTGGTGCCCGCGCTGCGAATTTTGCCCAGCCGGGACAGCGCCTCGGAGTAAGGGCTGGCCTCCAGCGCCAGGTCCACCAGGTTGCCAACCTGCTCCACCATCGAACCATGGTGTGGTGTGCCAACAAACAGCAGTTTGTTCACCTTTGTCATCCAGCCGTGTTGCGCCAGCGCCCCATAGTGGAAGGCACTGCGCGCCACCAGACCACCCATGCTGTAGCCAAGAAGGCAGATATCGGTCACCGGGCAGGGCCAAGCCTGCACCAGGGCCTCAAGCTGGTCGGCAAAAGAGCGGCCGTTTTGCGAGATGTGCAGGCCGCTGTTGTAGCGCAAATACACCGGCGTGTAGCCATGCGCGGCAGCCAGTACCTCGCCATGGTTGTGCCCGTTGCGGGTCCAGTGCAGTTCATTCATGCAATGCCCGTGCAGCAACACCAGCACTTTGCCCTGCGCGGCTGGAAAGTTGGCGCGCAGCGCCTCAGGCGTGAGGGCCAGTGGTTTGCCT
>JBIJDQ010000615.1:0-2507 GCA_044344025.1 Rhodoferax sp. | reverse complement strand
ATAAACGGTGCCGACTTTGCCGCGAATGAAGAGGTGTCGTGCGATGGTTTTCATGTTGCTTGTATCACTGAAATGTGTAACAAGCTGTGTAACAACCGGTGTTTATATCCGGCTGCAAGCCATTGATTTATAAAGAAATCAACAACTTACATGAACAACGAGATGAATTGGGGTGGCTGATGGGGCTCGAACCCACGACAACAGGAATCACAATCCTGGACTCTACCAACTGAGCTACAGCCACCGCAGTCCAACATTATAGCGGCGATCCAAGGGCATTTAATCACTGCGTTGCTGAATTGCCCTCCGACAAGGCGCGAGCAGGTGGCTTGACATTGAACTTGACTTTGAAACGATCTTTCAACTCTTCGTAGTAGGCCGCGCTTTCAGCATTGGCCACCCATTTGGCGTACTGCGCACGCTCCTGCTGGGCGACCTCATCGGCAACCACAGTCCGCGCAATCAATTTGTTGATCCGCACCACTGCATAACCCTGCGACCCCATATCAACACCAACCCAAGCCGGCAGGCTGGACGTGTCTGCTTGCATTGCAGCGTCCATCAACGGCCCCTGCAAAGTTTGCCCACGTTCACGAGAAACGACAGTGGCTGCAGAAAGGTTGGCATTGGCACTGTTGGACTTCCAGGCCGCCAACTTGTCTGCTCCATCTTTCTTGGCCAGTTCTGCACCGCGGGACTGCAACAAACGATCACGGACATTGTTACGAACTTCCGCAAGCGGCAAAACTTTGGCTGCGTTGTACTGCGTAACTCGCGCAGCAACCAGCTGATTGGCGGCGACCTCAATAGCGTCGGTATTGCGCTTTTTGTCTATTGAATCAGCACTAAAAATAGCAGCAAGAATTTTTGGATTCGCAAGGACTCCGGTTGCACCCGGCGCGGCCACTCTATGCAAACCTGAGGCCGTCTGCACCTCGAGCTTCAAGCGCTCGGCTATAGGCTTCAATGCATCCGATTGTTCATACACACCGTTGATAAACACATCCGCCAACTCTGCATATTTTTTGGTTGCTTGCTGCGCTTTCAATTCGGCTTCCAGCCCCGTACGCAATTCTTCAAAGCTACGCTGCTTGGGTGCTTTGATGTCCGTCAATTGAATGATGTGGTAGCCAAAATCAGACTCGACGACCTCACTGACCTCGCCCTTCTTCATGGCAAATGCAGCATCTTCAAACGGTTTAACCATGGCGCCGCGACCAAAAAATTCGAGGTCACCACCCAATGGTGCCGAGCCCGGATCCTGAGAGTTCTTTTTGGCAAGTTCAGCAAACGATTGAGGGACTTTACGAGCCTGCGCAGCCAATGTCGTCGCAAGAGCTTTTGCTTTGTCACGCTCAGCAGCGGCCATACCTTTCGGCGCATTGATCAGAATGTGGCTTGCCCGGCGCTGCTCCTGACCGCTGAATCGCGACACGTTCTGCTCGTAATAGGTTTTAACATCAGCCTCATTCAGAGAGATGACCTTCTTCACTGCGTCAAGATCCAACACCACATATTCGATGTTTGCAGAGTCCGGAACCTGGAACAAGGACTGATTCGATTGATAAAAAGCCTCGATATCAGCGTCTGACAATGCGACCTTTGCAGCGTAATCACCTGATGCAAACTTTGCAATCTGCACTTCCCGCTTCTCGAAAAAGGCGTTAAACACCACATTGGAGAGCGCCTTCGGCGCAAACGCCGTTTGCATCACGCCGGCTTCGACCTGACGCACTGACAAGTCGCTGCGAACCCTGGCCTCAAATCCATCAGTACTCAAGCCCTGACTTGCTGCAAATTGCTTGTAACGCTCCATATCCAGCGCACCATCAGGCTTGCGAAAAGACGCAATCGTCGGGTTTTGCTGCAACTCTCTTGCCAGACGGGCATCTGTCGTTGTCAGAAACGAATCTTGGGATGCCTGCACCAACACATGCTCCCGAACCATGCGCTCCAACGTGGAATAGCGTGCCTCCGGTGATTCCAGCAACTTCACGTCAATGGTAGGCATGGATTCACGCAAACGGTCCACTTCAACCTTATGAAAGTGGTCCCACTCTGCCTGGGAAATACTCGTTCCGGCAACCGATGCGACCGCAGCACCTCCGCCGTTGATCTTGCTAAACCCATCAACTCCGACCAATACAAACGCCGGGATGATCAGCAAGAACATGAGGGACATCATGACCTTAGTGTGCTTGCGGACAAAATCAAACATTCGCTAACTCTCCATATGAACAACAAAAAAGCGAACATTGACTGTATCGCTGCTTCTCCGGAACCGATGCCTCAAGGGAGAAACTGGTAACCCATCGATGTCGGATTTTGAAGCCTTCAGCAAACTGGCCAGAACCACCGACAGCGGGGAGTATAGCTGTGGCGAGTAAGCGCTTTTGTCAGCGAGTGCACGCAAACGTGGCAGTTTGCAAGACTAAATACCTAACAACGAACCAGCGACCAGCCTGCGTGGTGATTGACCTTGTCATCTTCGCAGTCCCAGTACATTG
>JBIJDQ010000616.1:0-2507 GCA_044344025.1 Rhodoferax sp. | reverse complement strand
TGGCATTGTTCTCTCGGCCAGCCACAACCCAGGCGGGCCAGACGGTGACTTTGGCATCAAATACAACGCCGGCAACGGTGGCCCTGCCAATGAAACCCTGACCGAGGCGGTGTTTGCCCGCACCAAGGTGCTGACAGAACTGCGCATGAGTGACGCTGCCGACATTCCTATTGATGCGCTGGGCACCCAACGCATGGAGCAAATGCGCATTGAGGTGATTGACCCGGTGACAGACTATGCGGCAGTGATGCGTGAACTGTTTGACTTTGAGCTGCTGCGCGGCATGTTCAAGCGTGGTTTCAGCATGCGCGTGGATGCCATGAATGCGGTGGGTGGCCCCTATGCCAAGGCTATTCTTGAAGGTGAACTGGGTGCACCTGAGGGCACGGTGGTGAACGCGGTGCCGCTGGAAGACTTTGGTGGCCTGCACCCTGACCCCAACCCGGTGAACGCGGAAGACCTGATTGCCCACATGTGTGCGCCCGACGCGCCAGACTTTGGCGCGGCCATGGACGGTGATGCTGACCGCAACATGGTGGTGGGGCGTGACTTCGTGGTGACCCCGTCGGACAGCCTGGCCCTGATGACCGCGCACGCCCGGCTGATTCCCGGCTACAAAAATGGTCTGTTGGGCGTGGCGCGTTCCATGCCCACCTCTGCCGCCGCTGACCGTGTGGCTAAAGCACTTGGTTTGCCCTGTTTTGAAACCCCCACGGGCTGGAAGTTTTTTGGCAACCTGCTTGATGCCGGACGCGTCACCCTGTGTGGCGAAGAAAGCTACGGCACCGGGTCAAGCCATGTGCGCGAAAAAGATGGCCTGTGGGCGGTGCTGTTTTGGTTGAGCCTGCAAGGGGCGACCGGCAAATCGGTGCAGACCCTGGTGCAAGAACACTGGCGCACCTATGGGCGCAATTACTACACCCGGCACGACTATGAGGGCATTGCTGTGGACGCGGCCAATGCCCTGATGGCTGATTTGCGCGCCGCTTTGCCCAGTTTGGCAGGGCGGTTATTTGGCCAGCGCACGGTCAGCCTGGCAGATGACTTTGCTTACACTGACCCGGTGGACGGTTCTGTGTCCAAAAACCAGGGGGTTCGCCTGTTGTTTGATGACGGTGCGCGGGTGATTTTTCGCCTGTCGGGCACCGGCACCGAGGGTGCCACCTTGCGCTTGTACCTGGAAAGTTACGAGGCAGATGTGGACCGCCAGAACGAACCGGTGCAAAACAAACTGGCTGACCTGGCCGCCCTGGCTGACACTGTGGCCGGTATTCGGGACAGAACAGGCATGGCGGGTCCCACGGTCGCCACCTGAGTCAAAAAATTCATTCAATCAAGGAGTTCATCGTGCATGTCATAGAAAAACGAATCCCAGGAACCCACCAGTTGGTGCGCCACACCGTGGCACTGGTGCTGGCGGGCGGGCGCGGCTCGCGGCTCAAACAACTGACCGATGCACGGGCCAAACCGGCGGTGTACTTCGGTGGCAAATTCCGCATCGTCGACTTTGCCCTGTCCAACTGCCTGAATTCCGGCATTCGCCGCATGGCGGTGGTCACGCAGTACAAATCGCACTCCCTGATGCGGCACATGCAGCGGGGCTGGAGTTTTTTGCGCGCTGAACTCAACGAGATGGTGGACTTGTTACCCGCGTCTCAACGTGTCGGTGAAGAGCACTGGTACCGGGGCACGGCAGATGCGATTTACCAAAATCTGGACATCATCCGCTCCAGCAAACCCAGCTACATCGTCATTCTGGCGGGTGACCATGTGTACAAGATGGACTATTCCATCATGCTCAAAGACCACGTGATGCAAGGAGCGGGTTGCACTGTGGGTTGTATTGAGGTGCCGCGGGCCGAGGCCACGGCCTTTGGTGTGATGGCGGTTGACGACAAACGCCAGATCACCGCGTTCGTTGAAAAACCGAGCAATCCGCCGCCCATGCCTGGCAATGATGCAGTGTCCCTGGCCAGCATGGGCATTTACGTCTTTGACGCAGAGTACCTGTACAAGTTGCTGGAAGATGACCTGGCCAACCCCGAGTCTGAACATGATTTTGGCAAAAACGTGATTCCTGCCGCCGTGGCACAAGGGCGCGCCCTGGCGCACCCGTTTGGCTTGTCGTGTGTGTCGCGCATCAAAGGGGGCGTGCCCTATTGGCGCGACGTGGGCACCATTGACGCGTTCTGGTCTGCCAACCTGGACTTGGCCTCAACCGTGCCCGAGTTGGATATTTATGACACCGAGTGGCCCATCTGGACCTACCAGCGCCAACTGCCACCGGCCAAATTTGTGCCGGACACGCTTGGGCAAAACGGTGTGGCCGTGAACACGCTGATTTCTGGCGGCTGTATTGTGTCGGGCTCCTATGTGGCCCATTCGGTGCTGTTCTCAGAGGTGCGGGTGCATTCGTTCTGCCGTGTGGTGGAGGCGGTGGTGCTGCCCGATGTCACTATCCACCGCAATTGCCGCCTGACCAAGGTGGTCATTGACCGGGGTTGTGT
>JBIJDQ010000614.1:0-2511 GCA_044344025.1 Rhodoferax sp. | reverse complement strand
GAAAGACGAGGTGATGGCTGGACGTTTCCGTAAAGACCTCTACTTCAGGCTTCAGGTGATGGACATCACCCTGGCACCCCTGCGCGAACACAAAGAAGACATTGTTGACCTGGTCGCCCACTTCATGGCCCACCTTGCACCCCGCATGGGCGTGACGCCGCTGACCCTCACGCCTCAGCAAATGGACTACCTGATGCAGTACGACTGGCCCGGCAACGCCCGTGAACTGCGCAATCTGATTGAACGGTCGCTGATTTTGGGCAGCCTCAACGTGTCCGCTCTGTATGGCCAACCGCCCCGCAGCCTAGCCGCCCGCGCCGCCCTCCCGACTGACCTGCACAGCCTGGAGAAGCAGCACATCCAGTTGGTACTGGACAACGTTCAAGGCGACAAAACCCGGGCTGCCGAACTGCTTGGTATCTCGCGGCGCACGCTGGAGCGCCGTTGCGCCGACTGGGCGACGACGTGACCGTGGCCCGGCTAAAGGCGCGCTGGCAACATTTGTCAGTGCGCCACAAGCTGATGGCCTTGTCACTCTTGCCGCTGCTGGTGGTCCTGCCCTTGCTTGTGGCTGCACTGGTCATCTGGGGGAACTCTGCCTACGACCGATTGCTGATTACCAAGGTTCGCAGCGACCTGGGGGTTGCCCATGGCTATTTTGGCAAGGTACTCAGCGAAGTCGGCGCGGGCACGCAAGCGGTGGCCAACTCACACCGGCTGAACCTGTCTTTGGCAGCAGACGACATGCCCGCCCTCAAGACCCAATTGGCACAGGCACAGCAGCAGCTAAATTTTGACTTTGTCAACCTCTATTCTGTACATGGCGAGTTGCTGACCGCCAGCTGGCAAGATCCGCTGACCAGCCCGTCGCCTACCCCAACCTCTGCCCTGCTCCGCCTCTTGCGCCAGCCCGTTCCTGAGGCGCAAGTTCAACGCATTACCCGCGCCGACATGTTGGCCCTGGCACCGCACCTGACACAGCGCCTGATGATTCCCCTGATCTCCACCCAGAGCGCATCACCGAGCCCACGCACCCAGGAAGACCAGGCCCTGGTGATGCTGGCCAGTTTTCCGGTCAATGACGCACACGGCAAGCCGCTGGCTTGGTTAGTCGCCGGTGTGCTGCTGAACCAGAACCTGACCTTGATCGACCACATCAACCAAATCGTTTACCCAGAGGGTTCCTTGCCCATGGGCAGCGTGGGCACGGCCACCCTGTTTTTGCACGATGTCCGCATCACCACCAATGTGCGCCTGTTCCAGAACCAGCGCGCCATTGGCACCCGCGTGTCCCAAGCGGTGCAAGACTCTGTGCTGGTGCGTGGCGAAACCTGGCTGGACCGCGCCTTTGTGGTGAACGACTGGTATGTTTCGGGCTACGAGCCCTTGCTGAACGGCCAGGGAGAACGGGTGGGCATGCTGTATGTGGGCTTTCTGGAAACACCGTTCCGACAAACCAAGTACGGCATGCTCGGCCTGACCATTGGCATCTTCGCAGCGGCAATGGCGCTGGCCGCCTGGCTGTCGTTGGGCTGGGCACGCAGCATTTTTCAGCCGGTCGAGCGAATGACTCGAACGATGCAGCTTGTGCAAAACGGCGAGGGTGGCGCGCGGGTGGGAGTCCTTGCCCAACACGACGAGCTGGGCACACTGGCCAGTCACCTTGACCAGTTGCTGGATGTGATTGACGACAAAACCGCCACCCTACAACGCTGGGGGCAAGAACTTGATGCCAAAGTGGCCTCACGCACCCAGGAATTGGCCAACAGCAACCAGTCTTTGCAGCAAGCCCAGGCGCAGCTGGTGAAGTCTGAAAAGCTGGCGGCTATTGGCCAACTCACCGCCAGCGTGGCGCACGAGATCAACAACCCGATTGCGGTCATGCAAGGTAACCTGGACCTGGTGCGTGAAACGCTGGGTGAGCATGCCCGGCCAGTGGCTGTCGAACTTAAGCTGATGGACCAACAGATTGACCGCATGCGCCTGATCGTGACCCAACTGCTGCAATACGCCCGGCCCAACGACTACGCAGGCTATGTGGTGGCAGTTGATGTGAACACCACGCTGGGCAGCTCGCTGGTGCTGGTGGACCACCTGCTGGCCAGCACCCGCATCGTGGTCCGGCAGCAACTGTTTGCCAGCCAGAGCGTCAACATCAATTCCCAGGAGTTGCAGCAGGTGCTGATCAACCTGCTGATTAATGCCCTACAGGCCATGCCCGAGGGCGGCACACTCACCCTGCGCAGCTGCGACCAGGCCGGTACAAGCGGCCATGCAGGCGTGCTGATTGAGGTCTGCGACACCGGCTCGGGTTTGAGTGACACTGCCAAAGAACGCTTGTTCAGTCCATTTTTCACCACCAAAAACGATGGCAATGGGTTGGGCCTGTGGATCAGCGTCGGGTTGCTGGAGCGTTATGGCGGCAGTATCAGCGCCAGCAACCGGCGCGAGCTGGGTGAAGACTCACCTGGAGCGGTCTTTGGGGTTTGGCTTCCGTATGAGGGTGCCGAC
>JBIJDQ010000613.1:0-2513 GCA_044344025.1 Rhodoferax sp. | reverse complement strand
AGCACCCAAACGGTGCCGTCTTGCCACATGCCCTACTGCCAACCCTTCATGAAACTCCATCTTATTTTTGCCCGGTCTGCCAATGGCGTGATTGGCATCAACAACACCCTGCCCTGGCACCTGCCGCAAGACATGGCGCACTTCAAACGCACCACCCTGGGTTGCCCCGTGATCATGGGGCGCAAGACCTGGGACTCATTGCCAGCCAAGTTTCGCCCCCTGCCTGGTAGGCTCAACGTGGTGGTGACACGCCAGCCCAACTGGCAGGCCAGCGGTGCCGTGGTGGTGCACTCGGTAGAAGAAGCCTGCGCCGCCTGCCCGCCCGACAGCACCGCCTGGGTAATCGGGGGTGCCGACCTGTATGCCCAAGCCCTGCCGCTGGCCAGCGCGGCGGTGGTCACAGAAATTGAGGCCACGTTTGAAGGCGATGCGTTTGCGCCACAACTTGGCCCCGAATGGGTTGAGACCGCCCGCGAGCCGCACACGAGTGATGCAGGGCTCTGTTTCAGCTTTGTCACCTACCAAAAATTTTCAGGAGTTTGATATGTCCGGACATGGATTTCACGTACACGGCCCACACGACCACGAGTTGGAACACGCCCAGCAAGGCGGCCACGGCGGTGGTCATGGCGACCACGGCGGCATGGTCAACCAGATTGCATTGTTCACCGCCATGATTGCCACGGTCGGTGCCTTGTTTGGTTACATGGGGGGTGCCACCCAGGCCAATGCGGGCTTGTACAAGAACAATGCGGCCATCAAGAAAACCGAGGCCTCCAACCAGTGGAATTATTTTCAGTCCAAGAGCACCAAACAATCGCTGGCCGAGTTGGCCCGTGACTTGGCACCAGAAGACAAAAAAGCTTTTTACCAAGGCAAGATTGACCGCTACGAAAAAGAAAAGACCGACATCAAAGCGGTGGCCGACAAGCTCGAAGCGGATGCCACCACCTGGGACAAGCAAAGTGACGACCAAATGCACCAGCACCACCGCTGGGCCCAGTCCACCACGGTGCTGCAGGTGTCCATCGCTTTAGCCGCCATTGCCTTGCTGACCAAAAAGAAATGGCTTGAATACGCCATGTTTGCGGCAGGGGGCATTGGCCTGGTGGTCGGCGTTCTTGCGGCGCTACATATTTAATAGCTACTCGCGCTTATTCCTAGAGCACTAGAGGCCAAAATGACCCTAAAACTTGCCACTTGGAACATTAACTCGCTCACCGTGCGGCTGCCGCAGGTGCTGGACTGGTTGCAGGCCCACCCGGTTGACGTGCTGGCCCTGCAAGAACTCAAGCTGACGGACGACAAGTTTCCGCATGCAGCATTTTTGGCGGCAGGTTACCAGTCTGTTTGTTTTGGTCAAAAAACCTACAACGGCGTGGCCTTGATCAGCCGGACACCTGCAGACAACGTGGTGCGCAACATCCCGGGCTTTTCTGATGACTTGGCACGCGTGATCAGCGGAACATTTGCCCTGGATTCAGCCACAGCACCCCCCACTGGGGGCCAGCCACCACAAACCATCCGCGTGGTGGGTGCCTATTTCCCAAACGGCCAGGAACCCGGCAGCGACAAGTTTGAATACAAACTGGCCTGGCTCAAGGGCCTGCGCAACTGGTTGCGCGCGGAACTGCTCACCTACCCGAATCTGGTGCTGATGGGCGACTACAACATCACCTTTGACGATGCCGATGTCTGGGACCCAGAAGGCATGCGTGACCAGATTCACTGCACCGATGAAGAACGCTACGAGCTCAACGCCCTGGTTGCACTGGGCCTGACTGACGCACACCGCCTGTTTTCACAGCCAGAGAAAAGCTACTCGTGGTGGGACTACCGGGATTTTGGGTTCAGGCGCAACCGTGGCATGCGCATTGACCATATTCTGGTCAGCCAGGCGCTCAAACCACAAGTGCAAGCATGCTGGATTGACAAAGCACCGCGCAAAAACGAGCGCCCCAGCGACCATGCGCCGGTGGTGGTGGCACTGGGCTAGCCTGGCAGCCCTGCCAAAGCTTCGAGTCCTTGCAAGTCAATACGCCGACAGGCCAAATCAACCTCGGCGGCAAAAAGAGTAAAACCGGTCTCGGCACTGGCCAGATCGCGCGCCCAACGCTGCATGGCCAGCACATCGCCCAAAGCCAGCGCCTGTCTGAACACAGCAAGTTGTTCTTCTGGCGGGCGCAGCAAGGTGGCCTGCGTTGACCCGGTTGCATCTCTCAAACCCAGCACCTGCTGCAGCATGCACGACAGGCTGGCCTGGTTAAATGGCTTCATCAACACGGCATCAAAGTCCAGTCTGTCGGGCAAGCCGGCTGGCCGATCCGAACTGCCCGACACCAGGATGACTGGCACCCCGCACGAGCCAGCCTCCTGACGCAGCGCTTGCAAAAAGCCCCAACCCGTCATCCCCGGCATGTGCTGATCCACCAGCACCACATCAATGCCCGACTGTGCACGCCTGCAAACAGCCAACGCCTGTGCGCCACTTTGCGCCAGTTCAACCCCCAGGC
>JBIJDQ010000612.1:0-2514 GCA_044344025.1 Rhodoferax sp. | reverse complement strand
GTTCGATGTCGTTGCGCTCATACGATGTTGTTGCGGGCAAAACGATGTCAGCGTGGCGGGCTGTCGCAGTCCATTGGAAGTCCTGAACGATGAAGGTTTCCAGTTTCTGGAAAGCCTTGACCATGCGGTTGCGGTCTTGCTGGTGCGCAAACGGATTGCCCCCAACCCAATAGGCCATCTTGACATCAGGGTAATTGGCCCGCTTGCCGTTGAAGTCAAAGGGTTTGCCAGGGTTGAGCAGCATATCCACCACCCGTGCGCAGGGAATTGTTGCGGCCCCTGCGGAGGTCAGCCACGCCGCACCCGCCACGGCCTTTCCACCATCGGTGATGCCAGGCATGACCGGGCTGTCGGCGCTCGGTGCGCCACCGTTGGCATAGTGGTAGCTCAGGCCAAAGCCGCCGCCTGGCAGGCCAATCTGACCCAGCATTGAAGCCAGCGTGACCAACATCCAGTGGGCTTGTTCGCCATGGTGTTGTCGTTGAATGGACCAGCCACTTGCCAACATGGTGCGGTTTTTCGCGAACTTGCGTGCAAGTTCCTTCAGGGTTGCCGCAGGAATGCCACAGATGGCAGATGCCCATTCGGCCGTTTTTGGGGTCTTGTCGGTCTCGCCCATTAAATACGGCAGGAACTTGTCAAAACCCGTGGTGTAGGTGGCCAGGAACTTGGTGTCATGCAGTTTTTCGGCGACCAAGGTGTGGGCAATACCCAGCATCATGGCGACGTCTGTCTGGGGTTTGGGTGCCAGCCACTCGGCGTTCAGGTAGGTGCAGGTTTCAGTCTTTTCGGGGTCGATGCAAATCACTTTCTTTCGTGCGTCCTTGAGCGCTTTCAGTCCGGCATACCCATCGTGATCGGCAATTGACCAGGCAATCTGGTTGGTCAGCATGGGATTTGCGCCCCAGAACACGACCAGTTCCGATTTTTCAACCACCACTGGCCAGACGGTTTGCTGCTCGTACACCTCCAGCGTGCCCACAACGTGGGGCATCACAACCTGGGATGCCCCGGTGGAAAAATCGCCAGAGCTGTTGACGAAACCGCCCTTGAGATTCATCATGCGCCGCAAAAGGTTCTGGCAGTTGTGCAGTTTGCCCGGGCTCTTCCAGCCATACGAACCCGCAAACGTGGCCGCAGGACCGTGAGTTTTTTCGACCCGGGCCAGTTCTTTTGCGACGAGATCAAGCGCCTGGTCCCAGGTGACACGGACGAAGTCACCGGTCCCGCGACTGGCCGGATCGGCGCCTGGGCCTTTTTCAAGGAAGGCGCGTCGCACCATCGGGTATTTGATGCGTGTGGCAGAGTAAATCGAATCAATCACGCCTTTGAGTTGCGGGCTTGGGAACAGATCTTTTTCCCAAGGGGTGTAACCCACCACCCGGCCGCCCTCGACTTTGGCCCGGAATGCACCCCAATGCGATCCCGTCAAAACAGTGCCAGAGGCTGGCACTGCCGCAGCGGCACCAAATGACAGCAGCGATGTTCCCATCATGCCCACGGCACCGGCGGCACCTGTGGTCTCCAGAAAGTTGCGACGCGAGAATCCTGACGGGATTTTGGTGAGTGTTGAGTCTGACATTTTGTATTCCTTTTCGGCTTGGTTTTTTCTGGGTACCGCCAGCAGGGTGCTCAAACAACAACAGGGGCGGCGGCCTGCTGCAATTAGTCTAAGGTTCTGAAGTGAACGGGGTTGTGGTTGTGCGTAATCGCAGCACCAACAACGTGTAAACGAGGTGTAAACATGGTGGGTGTCGACAGATCAGGCTTCAAGCAGGTAGGCGTGGTCCTGCTCCAGCACGGCCTGCAGCGCACTTGCCAGCCCGGCATGAAAGCCCAGATCGTCCACTTCAACCACACGACGACTGAACGCGGGTAACCAACTGAGCAGTTGCGTGTTCAGAAAGTCTGCCTGTTCGGCATGCAGATTGGGCAGCGTGTCGCTGCCGATCTGTTCGGCTTCAGCGTACCGAAGTGCCAGTTGCGCCATCACCTCCAGCTGGATGGAGAGATGGTCTGGGGGTTCACACACTGTGTCTTGCAGTCGCAGGCGGTGTTGGCGCAACACGCGCTCCATTTCAACGGTTGCCTGCTGGCACAACACACCCTGGTCGCTGCTGTAGACCGAACGGTAAGGTGATGCACTTTCATACCCCCCCGCACCATAGAACAGCTTCGCATGGGCAGCACCGAGTTCTGATGCCACCTCGACGGGTGTGCCGGAGGTCAGCACCTCACTCATAGTCTGAACACCTAGGCTTGCACCCGGAGTGGCAGTCAGCGCATGCAGAAACTGTTGCGCTTTGCCTTCGCGCATGTCTACCACGTCGTTTTCTGTGGGGGGCGCAAAAAATGCCAGTGCAAACCAGCGGTACATGGCGGCCCGGTTGGCCGCAATCTGGGCGGAAGTGGCTTCAACCATGATGCTTTCCTCCGGTGTCCTTGGCGTTGAACTGCAAGTACTTCTGCAAGAAGCGGTATTCCTCGTCGTCAATGGAGATAAAACGCTTCATG
>JBIJDQ010000611.1:0-2519 GCA_044344025.1 Rhodoferax sp. | reverse complement strand
GTGCTGTTCCACCCGCTGGTAACCCTGCTGGTCTTGCCATAGGCTTTGCCAGTGCTGTGGGCCAGAACCTTGCCAGCCCGGCAGAATGAGAATGTTGGCAGATTTCATCACTATAAATTCAATAGCTGCTCAGGCAAACGGGATAAGCACGAGAGGTCAATTTGATTACTATTTTCTATTTGCGAGCGGTCATTTCCTGCGCAAACGCCAGAAAAGCCTGCGCACCTTTGCTTGAAGGGTCAAACACCACACCCGGCACGCCATAACTGGGTGCCTCTGCCAGCCGCACGTTGCGTGGGATGACCGTGTTGAATACTTTGTCGCCAAAGCGGGTTTTGAGTTGTTCGCTAACCTGCTGTTGCAAAGTGATGCGTGGGTCGAACATGACGCGCAACAGGCCAATGATGGCAAGGTCTTTGTTCAGGTTGGCATGGACTTGCTTGATAGTGTTAACCAGGTCCGCCAAGCCTTCGAGGGCAAAGTACTCACACTGCATCGGCACAATCACACCATGGGCGCAGCACAAACCGTTCAAGGTGAGCATGGACAAGCTGGGTGGGCAGTCGATCAGCACGAAGTCGTAGGCACCATCCACTTGGGCCAGCGCGGTCTTCAGGCGTTTTTCACGGCGCTCCAGTTCCACCATTTCAACCTCAGCGCCAGCCAGTTCCCGGTTGGCGCCCAAAATGTCATAACTACAACCCGCTGCGACCAGCTTGCTGCTTTGCACGCAGGCCTCGGCCACGGTAGCCGATTCCAGCAACACGTCATACACGGTCAGTTCAAGCTTGCGCTTGTCTACCCCTGAGCCCATGGTGGCGTTGCCTTGCGGGTCAAGGTCAACCATCAACACGCGCTGCCCCAATTTGGCCAGGCCAGCGGCCAGGTTGACGGTGGTGGTGGTTTTGCCAACCCCACCTTTTTGGTTAGCAATGCAAAATATTTTGGCCATGACTTACTTCACTCAAGAAACATTAAAAAAACCCGGGGAAGGTTTCACGTGAAACAACTCCGGATCAAACTAACGGGTAAGCGCCAGTTTGATGCCAAAACCTATTAAAAACACACCCGCCACTTTTTCAAGAATCCTTGAAATCACTGGGTTGGCGCGGACTTTCTCGGCCAAAAAATGCGTGAGCAGGGTTGATGTCAGCCCATACAGAAAGGTCAGCGCAGCGATGGTCGCTGCCATAAAGGCGTATGTGACCAGGCCCTGCTGGGTGACCGGGTCCACAAACAGCGGAAAAAATGCCATGTAAAACAAAATGGCTTTGGGGTTGAGTAAAGTGATCAT
Organism: Rhodoferax sp.; assembly: GCA_044344025.1. Taxonomy (GTDB): domain Bacteria; phylum Pseudomonadota; class Gammaproteobacteria; order Burkholderiales; family Burkholderiaceae_C; genus Rhodoferax. The sequence goes on along the minus strand of JBIJDQ010000611.1, from coordinate 1,225 downwards.
CATCGCCTGCTTCAGGTAATGGTGTGGATTGATGTTGAGTACTGGCGCGGCACCGGGTTTAGCCAGTAGCATCTGCACACCCAGCCAAGCCAGGTAAGCTGCACCCAGCCACTGCACCGCATTAAACGCATCGGGGTAGGCTGCCAGCAAAGCCGCCACACCAGCCACCGCAGACCACATCAACACTTGGTCGCCCAGAATCACGCCCAGGGTGGCCGCCAAACCACCACGAATCCCACCCTTGCTGGTGGAGGTGATCAACGCCAGATTACCAGGGCCAGGAACCAACAGAAAAACGATGACAGTGACCACAAAGGTGCCGTAATCGGTGATGCCAAGCATGGGTGAACTCCAGGGAATGTGCCCTGGACGGGTTCCGGGCATGGGTCATGAGTTTACGTTACTGATTAATACGGTCTTGTCCAGCGGGTACGGTTCAAAGGTGTGTGGTGGTGCCTCTGGTGCTAAACGGCCTGGTGGCTGGTGTGGTGCTGCTTTATGGTGCCGCGCAGCCTAACCCAGTCGCCGCGCCGTGCGAGTGCTGTAGGAGTGCCGTGCCGTGCTAAACGACTGCTGTACGAGTGCCTCGTTGTGCGTTTCGCGGCACCTGCTGCATCAACCCCTCAAGACTTAATCACCCACCGACTCCGCCGAACGCATCCACAACACACACCGCTCTGCATTTAGACCCGGCACGTCGAGTTGTTCCACGTGAAACATGGCGACATGGTTCGGCAAGGCAAGCAGCTCCTCGGCGGGGTATTTGCCCTTCATGGCCATCCAGATGCCCTGCTCCGCCAACGCCTGCGCTGACCACCGGGTGAAATCAAACAAGGAGGCAAAAGCACGTGAACTGATCACCTGGTATTTGTCAGTCAAACTTTCCACGCGGGCATGAACACCACGCAGATTCGGCAGCTTCAGGGTGACCGCCACCTGCTGAATGAAAGCCGCCTTCTTGCCTACCGTATCCACGCAGTCCACCTTGATATCGGGGCAACAAATGGCGATCGCCACCCCAGGCAAGCCCGCGCCTGAACCGACATCCAGAAGCCGCAGACTCGACCCCGGACAGACGCCAAACCCCGCAACGCCAGGAGACTGTGCGAGTTGTTGGCGCAGGGGATTCACCACCGCCAAGCTGTCCAAAAGGTGGTGGGTCAACATCTCTTCTGGGTTACGCACGGCCGTCAGGTTATAAACCTTGGTCCACTTTTGAATCAGC
>JBIJDQ010000610.1:0-2520 GCA_044344025.1 Rhodoferax sp. | reverse complement strand
CTGGTCGCCTGTAACAGGCTTGCTGAACAGGTAGCCCTGAAACAAATGGCAGCCATTTTGAATCAAAAAATCACACTGTGCCTGGCTCTCCACCCCCTCGGCAATCACGTCAAACCCCAAATTTTTTCCTAGGGCAATCACCATCCGGGCGATGGAGGCATCATGGTCATCGGTGAGCACATCGCGTACAAACGACTGGTCTATCTTGAGCTGGTCAAGCGGCAGGCGCTTGAGGTAGTTCAGGGACGAATACCCGGTGCCAAAGTCGTCCAACGAGAACCCTACCCCCATGGACTTCAGCGTTTTCATTTTCACGATGATGTCCTCCATGTCTTGCACCAAGGAGCTCTCGGTAAGTTCCAGCTTGAGCAGATGCGGCGGTGCCTTGGTGCGCTCCAGCACCGACTGCACCTGTTGCACAAAATCTGGCTGACGCAGTTGCTGCACACTCACGTTGACAGACAGGGTGAGCCCGGCCATGTCGGGGCAGGCTGACCAGTCCACCAACTGCGAGCAGGCTTTTCCCAACACCCATGACCCCAGCGGCAGAATCAGGCCGGTTTTTTCGGCCATCGGGATGAACTCATCTGGGCGCACCAGACCCAGACTGGGGTGTTGCCAGCGCAGCAAGGCTTCCGCCCCCAGCACCTTTGCCTGGGAATTGACTTGGGGCTGGTAGACCAGAAAAAACTCTCCCCGTGCGATGCCTTTCCGAAGGTCAATTTCCATGACAGACTGGTCAGCGACCTCCGACAGAATGATGTGAATCACTGCGTACAACGCGAGAGCGGAGAACACGTTATTGACCCAAGTGCCAGGAACACGCACGCTGTCAGGCAGGGCATAGCCCGCGTCAATCGCAAAATTGGAACTGGCCAGCGCCACAAATGCGGCGAAAAAGACCGCTGTCACGCCCAAACGCAGCGGTAGCCGCTCATGGCGCAAAAACAGCAAAGAGGCCGCTGCCATGACCAGCAGGTATTGATGAATCGAGCGCGGTGCCTGCGCGCTCGGCACGTCGAACAACAGCGACAGACCACAAATCAACACCAACATGGTGGTGGCCATTAGAAAAAAGGCGGCCCGCATGCGCTTCAGGTGGGTCAAACCACCCACCGTGACACCTGCAAACAGCATCACCATGTCGACAGCAACCAGGTGCCACTCTGCCCGACTGGTGAAAAACAACGCCCAGGCGATCCCTTGCACCACCAGCAGCCCAGCACAAATCAGAAGCATCAGGCGAATCCGGCGCTGATGCTGTTCAGCCACCACCGTCATGGGCGACTCAAATGCAGGGTTGGCCATATTCAGCCATTTCGGCCATAACAGCATGGCCTGCACAGGGGGGTTGCAAGACCGATCAGCCGAGTGACCGAGTGGTGACGGGTGAACGAGCCAAGGCGTTCAACCAGAGGAATGGCGATCATGGTCGCCGACAGCATAGGCATTTTGTGTGCTCCCCAATTGAGTCGAATCATGCGTTGTTTTCAGAAAACTGGCAACCAAAATTTGAAGGCCAGCGACATTTGTCAACGCCTGCGCAAACTCGCACGATTAGGATTTTTAAAAAACCAGAGGCCGCTTGCGCGATCCACGCCCATAGCTGAGGCAAGGTTCGTGGTTGCCGAGAGGCTTTGGCGGGTTTAGACCATTTTTTGAAAGATATCGCCATGATTTTGCTAAAGAAGTTGACCCTGCTTGGTTTGATTTCAGCCCTTGCAGCCTGCGGTGGCGGAGGTGGTGACGGCTACACGATTCCCCCATTCTGGAGCCAAACCGGGCTTGTGGTGGCCGACCTCAATGGCGATGGGCGGGCCGATGTCGCTGTGGCGAGCACTTACATTGCCGGTCCACCGCGCCACCCCGGTTATGTGGAGGTTTACCTGCAGGCCGCCACCGGTGGTTTTGGGTTGCCAGTGCGCTACCCCATCGGGCCAGATCCCTGGGGCATGTCAGTGGGGGATGTGGATAACGACGGACACCCGGACCTGGTAGTGGCGTCACCCAGCACGGTACCCACCCAAATCAACACGATCAACAGCAGCGGCGGCATCTCAGTTTTACGGCAAGACCCTGCCAACCTGGGCCGCTTTTTGACATCCCAATGGGTTTCTACTGGCGGGTTGGCAGAAGACGTGGCGGTGGCCCATCTGGACGGTGATGGCCGACCAGACCTGGTGGTTTCAGATGCCATCGCGGTCAATGCCCGAGCCATGGTGCTCTACCAAAACAAGGCTGCATCTGGCGAGTTTTCGACTCCAATTGATTTGCCGACTGGCAGCGGGTCTGAGGATGTGGCAGTGGCCGACATCAATGGCGATGGCTTGGCAGACATTGTCTTGGCGGCGTCTAGCAGCGTGGTGGTGTTTTACCAGCACGTTGGTGGCGGGGTTGAAGCCCCTCGCCTGCTCGCCGCGGGGTTGAAGGCACAAGGTGTTGCCGCCGCAGACCTGGACGGGGATGGCCGAACCGACATTGTGGCGGCCAATGCAGGCAATGCGCCAGATGGCGGCACTG
>JBIJDQ010000609.1:0-2530 GCA_044344025.1 Rhodoferax sp. | reverse complement strand
GCGCTTTGCCAGTCAGGCTGGGCGATGATGCCCACGCGAAAACCCTGCGCTTCCAGCATGCGGCCAATCACCGCCATACCAAAACTGGGATGGTCCACATAAGCGTCACCCGTTACCAGCACGATGTCGCAACTGTCCCACCCCAACTGATCCATCTCTGCGCGGCTCATGGGCAAGAAACGCGATGTTCCAAAGCGCGCCGCCCAGTATTTTCGATAACTGGTCAGCGGTTTGGCGGCGCGCGGGAAGAAGGAGACGTCGACTGGGGCGTTCATGGGGCTCTCGGGTAGGGCGCGATTTTAGGGTTTCGGGCTGGACTACGCGCCCTAAAGGGCTATCTGGACCATTGGGGTATGCCGGCAGCGTGCGCGAAATGCGCGTGTTGACGGGCACGACCGGCTCGCGGTGATGGGCACGCCGTAGAATGAATTTTTAGGTTTTGCGGAAACACATCCATGAAAAAGCTGCTGCTTGCCATCGCACTGGGGGCTTTGTGCTCCACATCATTTGCCCAGGGCAAAGACCTCAAGGTGGCCATCGACCCGACCTACGAACCATTCACCTTCAAAAAGGATGGCAAACCCGCCGGGTTCGACGTGGACATTGCCAACGCGCTGTGTGAACAAATCAAGCGCAAGTGCGTATTTGTCGAGCAACCCTGGGACGGCATGATCCCAGGGCTCATGGCGCGCAAATACGAGGTCATCATCAGCTCCATGTCCATCACTGAAGACCGGTTAAAGCAAATTGACTTTACCGACAAGTACTACAACACGCCCAGCCGGGTGGTCACCAGGAAAGATTTCAAATACACCGGCCCAGCGTCGCTCAAGGGCAAGAAAATGGGGGTGCTGAAAGCCAGTACGCAAGAGAAATATGCCATGGGCGAACTCAAACCCGCTGGTGTGGACGTAGTGGCCTACGAAGCGCAGGATCAGGTCTATCTGGACATCAAAGCGGGTCGACTGGATGGCACCGTGGCCGACCATGTGGAAGTGACCGGTGGATTTCTGAGCAAGGCCGAGGGCAAAGACTTTGAGTTGAAGGGCGAAGACCTGTTCATCCCCAAGTACTTCGGCATTGGCGCGGGCATAGGCCTGCGCAAAGGACAGGACGTGCTGAAAGCCGACCTCAATGCCGCCATCAAGACCATTCGTACCAACGGCACTTACAAGACCATCAACGACAAGTATTTCAAGTTCGACGTCTACGGCAAATAGGCCACGCGCGGCAAGCCCATGAATGCCTACGTTGCCGCCATCCTGCAGGGCGCACTGCTGACGGTGGCGGTGTCATTGGCGGCTTTGCTGTTGTCCATCGTTTTGGGTTTGCTGGGTGCCGGGGCCAAGCTGTCTGGGCGGCCTGCCTGGATCGCCCTGGCAACGCTGTACACCACCATCATCCGCGGCATACCCGAACTGGTGCTGATGCTGCTCATTTTTTATGGCGGCACCATTGGCCTCAACAATACGCTGGAGTGGATGGGCAGCGAGGCCACCGTCGACATCAACCCCTTTGCGGCTGGCGTGCTGACCATTGGCTTCATCTACGGCGCCTACATGACTGAGACCTTTCGCGGGGCCATGCTGGCTATTCCCCGGGGACAGGCAGAGGCCGCCTTTGCCTTTGGCATGGGCCGCACGCAAACCTTTGTTCGCATCACCGCGCCGCAAATGGTGCGCTACGCCCTGCCCGGCTTCACCAACAACTGGCTGGTGCTGATCAAGGCAACCGCTTTGGTCAGTCTGATTGGTCTGCAGGAGATGACTTACGCCGCCAAGCAGGCCAGTGCCGCCACGCGTTCGCCGTTCGTCTTTTTCCTGTTCACGGCAGGGCTGTTTCTGCTCTACACCACGGTATCGCTGGTCGCACTGCGCAGACTCAACGCACGCTTCAGCCTGGGCACCCAGCGCGCAAAGCTGTAAATGAACTGGGCTGTCATCTTCGAGACGCAAAACCTGGCCCTTTTTGGCACCGGTATCGCCACCACGCTGACCCTGTTGCTGGTGTCGCTGGCCGCAGGTGCTGCCCTGGCACTGGCTTTTGCGCTGCTGCTCACCGGCCCCTGGGCACCTTTGCGTTGGTTGGTTGGGTCCTATACCTATGTTATTCGCGGTACGCCCCTGTTGATTCAGGTCTATTTGATTTACTACGGCCTGGGCCAGCTGGAATGGATTCAGGATCGCTGGGACAGCGTGTGGCCATGGACGCACTTCAAGGAGCCGTTCTTCTGCGCGCTGCTGGCATTCAGCCTCAACACCGCTGGCTATACCGCCGAAATGCTGGCCGGTGCGATTCGCGAAACCAGTGCGGGTGAGATCGAGGCCGCACAGGCCTTTGGCATGGGCCGCTTTCAGGTCATGCAGCGCATCGTGCTGCCCAGTGCCTTGCGCCGCACGCTACCCGCCTACAGCAACGAAGTGGTCATGATGCTGCACAGCACCAGCCTGGCCAGCGCCGTTCCATCGGTGCTGGATGTGACGGCTGCGGCCAGTCGCATTTATTCGGAGTATTACCTGCCGTTTGAAGC